>JASLCD010000182.1 GCA_030146295.1 Chryseobacterium sp. | reverse complement strand
AGATATGCTGACACAGATCTGATTAAGCATTTCTTAAATATTAAACGAATCAAAAATAGCACAACGTCTCTTACTTCTTTTAAGAGGCGTTATTTTTTTTATTCTTTAAAAAAATAATTAATTAAAAGAAGCTCATCAACAACCCTTTATCCTAATCTATACGTCAATCATAATACTTTAACATCGATTATAGAGCATCCTTAGATAAATTTTTGTTCTTTTGCAAAAGATTTAATTTTTAAATAATCGCATGTCGAAGTTTGATGAAATCCGGTATTTCAATGATCAGGAAGTGAATGAGAGATTACAGAGCATAGCCCGTGATCCCATGATGAAAGCCTTTATGAATTTTACTTTTCCTGATACAGATGAGCAGGTTTGGCTGGAACAGTTTAAGAATGTTCATTCCATCAGTGATTTTCAGCATCAGTTTGTAGCCTTTGCCGTTCGCCAGATTCTTGCAAAAAGTTCTGACGGTTTAACAACTTCAGGATTTGATAAGCTGGATAAAAACACCTCTTACCTTTTCATCTCGAACCACAGAGATATCGTTCTGGATACTTCACTGCTTAATCTGGTATTGCTGGAAGGCGGCTATGTAATGACAGCTTCAGCTATCGGTGATAATCTTGTACGTAAGAATTTCTTAAATGTACTGGCTAAGCTGAACCGTAACTTTCTGGTACAAAGAGGTCTGCCACTTCGTGAACAATTGACAAGTTCACAAACAATGTCTGAGTACATTAAAGAGCTGCTCCTTCAGGAAAACCGTTCTGTATGGATTGCCCAGCGTGAAGGCCGTACCAAAAACGGTAACGATTCTACCCAGCAGGGTGTTTTGAAAATGCTTGCCATGGCAGCCGGAGACCAATCATTAATAGATTATTTTAAAACATTAAAGATTGTTCCGGTTTCTATCTCCTATGAGTATGATCCTACGGATTCCTTAAAAATGCCTCAACTGCTGGCACAGCACAGGGATGAGGAATACATTAAAGGGAAAAATGAAGATTTCACCAACATTATCAGCGGAATTCTGGGTCAAAAGAAACGTATTCACCTTCATGCCGGTGATGTACTGGATAAAGAACTGGATGAAATTGCAGCGACCATTGATAATAAAAACAAACAGCTGCAGGCCATTGCACAGGTGATTGACCGTTCTATCATCAGTAATTATAAGCTTTGGCCAACCAAGTACATTGCTTACGATCTGCTTCATAATACGAATACATACGCTTCCGAATATACGGAACAGGAAAAACAGTTATTTGCCCGCAGACTTGAAATGCGCATTGATCCTTCAGATCCTGTTTCCAGAGAGTATTTCTTAGCGATGTATGCCAATCCTTTAGTGAATAAACTGAAGGTTGAAGAAGAGTCTAAAAACTAGTTTAGAATACTATAAAGATAAAAAACCACTGTTATTGAGCAGTGGTTTTGTTTTTATTCTTCCAGATTTTTATCTGGATTGCAACATGGAGTCTACTTCTATGATTGCCTCTGCAAATTCTTTTGGAGCTTCCTGTGGTAAATTGTGTCCAATTCCTCCCGTTAGCGTATGATGGGCATATTTACCGGTATATCTGGAAGCGTAACTTTCCGGGGCAGGAAATGCAGCTCCGTTGGCATCACCTTCCAGGGTAACTGTTGGGACTGTAATGGCCGGAGATTTTGCCAGTTTAGCTTCAAACGCATCGTATTGTTTTTCCCCTTTTGCCAATCCCAGACGCCAGCGGTAATTGTGGATCACGATATCAACATGATCAGGGTTCTCGAATGCTTTGGCAGAACGTTCATAGGTCTGATCATCAAAGGCCCATTTTGGTGAAGCTGTTTTCCAGATCAGTTTATTAAATGCCTCAGTATTGGTTTTATAGCCTTTATACCCTCTTTCTGTTGAAAAGTAATACTGATACCACCATAGAAGCTCAGCATTTGGAGGTAGTGGCTTTTCGTTTGCCTTTGGGCTTCCTATTAAATATCCGCTTACGGCAACCAGTCCGGAGCAGCGCTCAGGCCATAGTGCTGCCATGATGTCGGCAGTTCTGGCTCCCCAGTCGAAACCGCCAATGATTGCTTTGTCTATTTTCAGGGCATCCATAAAAGCTATGATATCTGCTGCAACAGCACTCTGCTGACCGTTGCGTTTTGTATTGGGTGAAACAAAGGTCGTTGTGCCATACCCTCTTAAATAAGGGACTAAAACACGGTATCCTTTTTCGGCAAGTATAGCGGAGGACTCTTCAAAACTATGGATATCATAAGGCCATCCGTGAAGAAGAATGACTGGTTTCCCGTTTTCAGGCCCTACTTCTGCATAGCCTACATTCAACAGCCCGGCTTTGATAGTCTTCGTATTCTGAAACGCGGAGGTAACGGATGTTTCCAGGTCTTTTTCACTCTGGGTATACGTCTGTGCTTTTAAAGACAAAAATCCCATTCCCATAAAAATGAACAGGGATAAAATGGCTTGTATTTTTTTACTGAAGTTTAAAGGAGTATTCATAATAGTGATCTTTTTGTTAGGGTAAAATTATTTTAAAATGGAGATCACAGGAAGGGTAAATGCTTTGAACAAGTCATATTGAACGGTGAATACTGATTATCGAACGGTAAACCGGACAGCAGAATATAAAAACATCATTCACCATCAAGCAGTTTTTCCAAAAGCATTATCTTCGTACCTGAAAAAATTTGACAAAATGAAGAAAATACTATTTCTGGCTTCGGCTGTTCTTGTTCTCAACTCCTGTGTGGTACGAACGGCTACAAAAGTGGTTTCAGGTGCAGTAAGCTTAAGCTATAAGGCGGTAAAAGGAACCGTCAACGGAATCAGCTGGGCGGTAAGCAAAGCAAAAGGGAAAATTGATGAAGACCGTCTGGATGGAACCTGGAAAGTGGTAGGTGTTTACCGTGGTTCTTTTGAGGATTTTTCAAAAGATCAGAATCCTGACGGCTCATTCACCTCAGAATGTACGGAGGGTTTTGACCAAATCGTTTTCAAGGCTAAAAAGTCTAAATTCAAACCTGTACACTGCAGTTCACAGGATGAAGACTGGGTAAAATATTCTCTGGAGTTTGGAAAAAATCCTGCAACAAAAGAAAAGGAGAATTATATAGAATACAATTCCAACAACTATATTTCTGTCATAGATGCCAATAATAAGACTATGATTCTGGAAGGAAATCTGATGCCTAAACTGGCATTTTCCGGAGCTAAGCTGTATCTTCTGGAAAAGGTAAAATAGAAATACGTAAGGGGGCAGGTTATTTTAAAAACTGTTCTGCAATAAAATAACCTCCTCCTACTACGAGCAATGGCAATGCTACAGAAATAAGTAGTAAAGGCCAGGTAAAGATTCTGAAATACGTATACAAACTTACATAAGAAGGATCTTCCGGATCATAAATAACAGTCTCTGTATCACCTACTGCCCAGGCCGAAGGGTTGGTGCCTTCCGGAAGTTCATACGTATAATCAACATTATCCCGGGTACGGAAGGTAAAGAGGGGGCTGTATACTTCCCCGTCCGAATCATATACCCGCAGTGAAGTAACGGTTGCGGTTGACCTTTCTGCTTTTTTTAAGAATGAAAGGGTATTTCTGAGACTCAGCAATGCTGTAACAAACAGCACTATTCCTGCACCGAGAATGATATAATATTGCCACATAACTTTCTTTTTATTTCTGATCATACCTATTGTATCCTGAAAACAAGCTTTTATATACTTTACTTATTTTCAGATTGATACCCGAATATACAAAGATTTATCACAGCATAAATAGTTATTTGGTTTCTATCTCCACAATTTTGCGCTCCCCGATCTCCAAAATAATGAAGAACCCGTATTTCATAGGCTCTACAGTCATCATCTGCATTGGTAAATATCACAATTCCCTTTCCTGAATCGCGTAATATAATTGAGCTGCTCTCATCTGTTTTTATAGCTGCATGTGCAATACAGGATATTCTTTACCTTCTCCATCCTGTTCAGATCTCTTCAGTATATTGAATCCCATATGTCTGTAAAAACCAACAGCCTGGGTATTTTGCTCATTCACATCCACTTTGGTTACTTGTAAATCAGCTATTGCGTGTTCAATTAATTTTTTTCCTATTCCGGTACTCCGATAGTTGTTGTCAACAAACAACATTTCAAGGTTTCCTTCTGCAACGCCTGCAAACCCAATTAAAATACCTTCCTGCTCAAACCCCGACAGGGTAACATGCCGAAAGTAGACAGGAAGCTGTTTTTTATAGTATGCAAAGTCTTCTTCTTTAAGAAAATCATGGGTATTCACCACTGCACTTTCCCAGATCTCAATCAAACGCGGATAATCTGTTACCGTAATTTCTCTGATCATAATTGTAAATTTAGAATCACAAAGGTCAGAACTTATTCATCTAAAACACTGAACCCAGGTTAAAAAATGCGTTTACGTATTCTGCTCAGCGCCTGTGGTGTGATCCCGAGATAAGAGGCTATATCTTTTAGGGGAATATAATTTAAAGTGACACCATATTCATCAATCATCTGGAGGTAATACTGCTCGGGGGAATACTTAATCAGATCGATATTTCTAGTTAGGATTTTATGAAGTAATATAGCTGTCAGATCATCAAAAACTGTCTTTAATCTGGGAATAGCAGCATATAATTCGGCGGCCTTCTTCTTGTCTATCCTATAGATAACGCTGTCTACAATAGTCTGCACATTAAAAGCAGATTTTTCCTGCAGTGTAAATGATATATTTGACAGTGAAAAAGTTCCTTTCTTACAAAACCAAAAGGTTTGCTCATCTCCTTTTCGATTAATGATCCAGCAACGTAATAAACCGTCAAAAACAAAATAACTGTACTTTTCTGTTTCTCCTTCTTTTATCAGAAATGTATTTTTCCTTACTGAGATCTGTTCAAAATGTTGATCAAATAACGCAGATTCTTCCAAACTAAAGGTATTGGGGTCTACATCAAATTCTTCAAGTAATTTTTCTAAAAGCATACGATAGAAATTATTTATACATCAGGTGTTTCCAATCTTTCAAAGATACACAATGCTCATTGCTGGAATAGCTTTTTTACCGATATAATCATTGGGTTTCTATCTTAATAATTTTTTGTCCCTGATCTCCTAAATAATGAAGAACCAGTTTTTCATAGACTTTATAGCCATCATCTGCATTGGTAAATATCACAATTCCCTTTCCTGAATTGGGCAATACAATGGCAATACATCTTGTTCCCTGATCAGCTCCGCCGTGAGATAAAGCATATTCGCCATTCCCCAGGTCATAGATTTCAAAACCTAATCCGAAATATTTATTCTCTTTTACTTTTACCTGTTTTTGGGTCATTTCATGAAAGACTTCCGGCTTCAGATTCTTCCCTTTGATAACGCTGATCATAAAATTTCCGTAATCTTCGATCGTGGTGTGCAGATCATCGGCAGCATTTGCCGTTTTAATTTTTTCTATGGGATATGCATTTCCCTTTTCATTATATCCCGTTACAAATCTTGACTCATCCATATTCTGATCCCAGATATAGTTTGTGTTATGCATTTTGAGAGGCTGAAAGATCAGTTCTTTGGCAAGCTGATCCAGTGATTTTCCGAACTTCTTTTCCAATGCTTTCCGAAGGTATTCAAAACCTTCTCCTGAGTACTGGTATTTTGTGCCGGGATCAAACTGAAAGTTCAGTTTTTTGTCTGTATTCATCCATCTCCAGTTTGGAAAACCTGTCTGATGGGTCAAAACTGTTCTGGTGGTCAGTTTCTGATGTCTTGGGTCATTAGCGATATCAGGATCGGTCCAATAGGAATCAAGGGGTTCATCCAGTTTCCATTTTCCAAGACTTATCAGCCTTAATGCAACCATAGCTGTTACGGGTTTGGTAAGAGATGCTACATTAAAATAAGCATTAAGAGGAGCTGAAATTCCTTTTTTAACAACCCCAAAAACTTTTACCTGTTGAAGCTTTCCTCCTTCTATAATTCCTAATCCAAGAGTTGGAATATTATTTTCTTGCAGCCAGCTTTGCATGGACTGATCGTTATCAAACATGGTTTCACTGTCAGTGGTCTGCTTCGGATGGTGATTAAAACTCAATGAATTCTTAAGTTTCCACTCTGTGTTTTCCAGTATCCACAGATGGGTAAACTTTGCTTCCCCAACCAGTTTCTCGGCTTGATCCCCTATTTTTTCATAAAACAGGTGATCTCCATTCTGAATGGCAGCATATATCTTTCCTTCTTTATACATGGGATATATCTCAGTGCTTTTCCCAATCAGGACTCTCTTTAACTGATAAGTTTCCGGAGATTTGCACAATCCGTTTTTAAAATCAGCAATGAATTTCTTTTTGTCCTCAAAACCGCCTTTATCGTGATAAAATTCAAACCTGTCGCTCAACATGCTTTCCATTTTCCCGATGTTGCAGGTATTGTAACCTACTGAAAAAAACAGGCTGTCTTTCGATATAATTGTTTTATAAAGAGGGTCTGTTTTTTCTGTCTGTGCATGAACTATATTCATCAACAGAATAAAAAAAGGCAGGATAAGCTTTGCGGATTTTGTCATTGTTATTTTTTTGACAAAGATTCAATTTCATTTGGTTTTTCAAATCAAAATGAACCCGACAATAACCTGACAAAGCCACGACACAATTATAACATACTGAATTTCAGCTTAAAATACAACTTCTTTTTACGATCAATCTCAGCAGCATTCCGGAGGATCATGAATACATTGGACAGTACAATAAGGATCATCAGAATAAGCGTAAACTGTTTTCCAAGCTTTAAAAAGATTCCAAGCATAAAAACAATGGGTGCCATGGCAGTCCAAAACATCTGCAGAGAGATAATCTGTTTGGTAAGGCTGTTTCTCTGTTTCGTCATAAACATCAACAGAAAAGGAGCCAGAATATTTAATGGCGGTGCTGCTACAAATAATAAGGAGGAGAGATTGATCATTTTAACCGAAGAATAATTGATGGTTTCAGGTTCTTCTGCAACTTCTGTTTTTACGTCAGTACTTTCCTGAAAAATGAGGGTTTCTTCCTGCAATAACAAAGACTCTTCTATTTCCAAAGTCTGCGCCAGCGCTCTTAAAGTATGCCCCTTAGGTTCTGTTCCGGATTCTATCCGCTGGATGGTTCTTACAGAAATTTTGGATTTTTCTGACAGTTCTTCCTGAGTCAGATTTTTTTGTTCTCTTATGGCTTTTAGTCTGGACATGTTTTAGGGTAATTCGGAAAAAAAGTTTTGGCTAATTTACAGTTTTCCATTATTAAAAACGGAAGACCTCTTTTTTTTAATTGAATAGTACCAAAAATGATTATTCATATAAGAAATACGTGTCCTTTTATAACAACAACGGCCTTCTGTGCAGAAGGCTGTTGTTTTGGTATATCAGTGAAAGTTTGTCTTTTAGTTAATTCGTAGATTCTCAGCTTAATTTTAATCAGGCTTTTCAGCAATTTCCAACAGTTTTTTATACTCTTTTCTTTTCTGCGGAATGATAGGGTCGTAAGTAATTTGTTTGTCAACCCAGCGTTCAGGCCGTAAGAAAGAGAGTATAAGTTCCATATCTTTGTCATTAAACCCTTCATAAAACCTACTTTTGTCTACTTTTGATATAGGTGTTGGTGGTGTTCCATCTTTTTTACGCGGAGCATAATATGCCCCTGTATAATTTCTTTTTTCTCCTATGAATGTTGCTTCTATTGCCGGCTTAAGTTCTATTTTCAGATCTTCTATCTGCTTTTCTGTTTTGGGTCCGGTAGCTTCTATTATGCTGTTAATTTTTTCATTAAGTTCTTTCTCAATTTTTGTATTTACTTCTTTTATTTTTTCCTGAAGATATTTACCTGATCGTGTTGGAGGTTGATTCAACAGTAACCGTTCGTATCCGGTGGCATCTCCTCTTTTTAAAGTCTTACCTCCGCCTATATCTTTCCAGGCTAGCATTCTGCTACCACTCTCACTTCCTTCTTCTTCCATATACCTTACCGTGTACCCCAGCATCGCCATCACTTCAAGGTTACCACTTCTGAAACCCAGATGCTTTACATGGGTAAAGTGTCTTTCAAAATAATCATATAGCTTAAACTGCCCAAAACGGGTATTGCCTCCCCATGCTAATAAAGATGGTGTTTTTTCATCCCAAAACTCGGTAATATTGAATACTTTGGAAGGATGAATAGTACTTTTGACCTCATTGACAATATCATCAAATTTAGATCCTCTCTCCTTCACATAGCCTTTATCTCCGGTAATAATGATTGCATCATACATTTCTGCTACTCTATAAACAATTTGTCTGATCCCTGTATAGCTTGTATCGTGTTCTATATGAATATCTCCTCCTTTCCCACTGAAACGTGACCATAAAATAAGTAAATTGTCTCCACTGGTAGGAATTCCTTTTTCTTCCAGCCATCTTTTTATAGCCTCATCTTCATAGCCATTACTATTGACCTCCCATCTTACTTTGAGCTTATCCCGTAGGGCCGGTGAGTATTTTCTCGCGATATAATCAGTTCCATAATTCACTCTTTTAATGTATCCTCTTGGCTGAAACTCACGTGCTTTATTTTCTAATCTTCTCTTACCCACATTATCTCCCCTTAATCTATTTACTTCAACTATATGTATTCTATCGTCACCTATTCCGGAATCTCTATAGAATTTTTTTATAGAATCTGCTTTATCCGTGTGGTCTATGAAAGTGCCATTGCCTTTGGAAATAACAACGTGAAGTTCATCATCATCAATTAAAGCCGCGGCAATTCCAAACATATCACCTGTGGCATATCCGGGTTGGATAAGTACTTTAGGTTCAAACTTAGGTTTGGGGCCACGCGGAAGGTCTGGTCTTGGTGCTGGTATGTGATTAGCATCATCTCTACGGGAAGCACCTGCTTTCTTTTTTTTTCTATTGGGTTCAATTCTTATCATACTGTTTACTGTTTATATGTTGTACAACAAATTTCAAGGTAAAACAGCGGTTGGTATAGAGGGGATCTACCCATTTTCAGAATTTCAGGGTTTACCCTTATGGCCAAAATAATGTATTTGTATATCATGCATTATTGATGATTAAATACAGGTATATGGGCCGCTCTATTTTCCGATTTTGTGATCTACTGAAACGATTAGCATCTAAAAATTTCACTCGTAGGAGAATTCCCTTATTTTTTAAAATTCAGTTTTTTCCCTTAATGAAGATTTATTTTATTTGATGAAATTTGTATCAGACAAAAGAGATCAACAATCTCATAGTGAAGACTTCATCACGAAATAGCAGTAAGGTTGATTTGAAAAAAAGTCTTTGAAAATAAAAAAATAATAGTAACCCATTAAAACCAGAATATGGCAGAAACAGTAAACACCCAGACTACAGATGCAGTAACGCAGACCAATGTTACGGTACTTGGAGAGTCTCCCGCACAGGCTATGAGTATGCTTTACCAGATGGCCACCCATGCCAGTGGAATTTCCATTCAGAATTCTGTAACCAATCAGCAGAACTTGAACCAGCTCAACCCTGCGATTGTTGCAGATGCCATTAAAATTTTAAAAGGATAATATAAAACCTTACGATCATGAGTGAACACAACAGTGAAACCCAACAATCCCAGGCAGCCAATGCTACCACTCCGGCGGAGAAAGCTGTAGTATTTGTGAACAGTGAGGTGCTGGCCCCTCCTAAGGCTTCCCCAATGACCGGAGTGACAAAAGTAATGATTGAACAGTCTACAGGAATGATGGTTCAGGATTTACAGTCTTTTTTGAAAGGATTTGAGCAGGTAGGTTTGATTGCCTTAAGCAGACTGGCCAATAATTTACTGACATACGGAACGACTTTCGGGCCGGCTCCCGGCAGTAAAGAAACCTCCAATCAGATTTCAGAGCACCTGCAAGGCCAGGATGCAGGAAAAGGAAATGAAATGATGAAAGATTTATTCAAAATGGTAAGTGAATATGCTGAAGTGAAGGCAAAAATTTCCAATACCATTTATAATGTCAATACACCTCCGGTTCCGGCAGCTCTTCCTTCTCCTCCCTCGTTTATGGAAGCTTCTCCTGAGACTGAAGATCCCGAAAAAAAAAACGAGTAGATCCGGCTCCGGAAGAAATCTCATCAGAACAGGAAAGTATGAGAAAAAGCTTTATCACGGCTGACCATGGGGGAAAATTGGTATTAAAGTCAGTAAAACTGACACAGCCACTCGTAAAACCAGAGATTAAGGAAGCAGTAATTCCTTCAGCAGAAACTGAAGATAACCGAAAGAAAAAAACAATAATAAGCCAACTCCTTGAAAAAATTAAAATAAATAAAAGATGAATTATTCTTCAACTACCAAACCCGCCAAAATTTTAAATCTAGAAAATTTAAATGATTTAAATGAACGACTGTACCTGACCCGAAGCAGTGATATTTCCTATTTTGACACGAGAAGTGCTGATGTGAAAAAAACGGAACATAACGCAGAGCGAATTGTATTTAATCTTCAGACCTCAAACATTACTATTCAGCCTTCCATAAGACTGGTGAACTGCATCAACAGAGGAAATAAAAGATACAATCATTTCCAGTCTTTTGTAGTGGAACCTATAGATAGATCAACGGGAATTGCCGTCATTATGGTGAAGCTGGATGATCCGAAAGCGTTTTACTGTAATGTGAGGATTTTACCTTTTACCAACTTAAATGAAATTGCAGTTTCAGATCTTGATTCAAAACTTCTCACGATTAATCTTGAAAAGGCAAAATGGATTCTCAAAACAGATATTACCATCACCCCATCTGATACGGGAGAAGCCCAATATTCGGTGCATGATGTAGATGTAGCTGCTATTGCCGAACTGGTAAGCCAGGAAGAAATCGTTGAATTAAAAAGAGAACTGGAATTCCAGGCTTCTAAGCTCATTGCGCATTATTTCCAGGAAATCCTGAGTATTGTAGTGAATGAAAACCCGCCAAACAACGGCAGGATTCCTGTAATTCCGGATGATTATATCCTTACCCTTCCTCCCAACCAGTTGAAAGAAATGTTGTCGGCCACTGCTATTTCAGCATGTATTGCTTTGGAAATAACAGGCTATAATGTAGTAAAAGATATCAACCACGACTGGAGGGCTGCGGCTGCATTTATCAATTATCTGCTGTAGGCAAACGCTCAATTTTTCCAACATTATAAAAACAGTACTTATGCGAAGAAGAATCCGCAAGAAGTCCCCCGCTCATCAACCTCCGGTACCTGTTGTAACGGAACCTGAAATGATAGAAAAAGAAATCATGCCTTTTGTTTTAAGACATGAAGATGAAATCATTACTTATATCAGGGATAAAGCGATCAAAGAGACGATGAAATCACTGGCTCCTCTGCTGGAAAAGCTGGAAGAAGCCGTGAAACAGCAAGAAATCCCTCAGGTACAGGCTGTCACCCCTGTTCAGGCTGATCCTCCCATAATGAACTATGAAGAACAATTGAAAAGGCTTCAGGAGGCATCCACTGCAAAGGTAAAGGAGAAAGAGCTCAAAATAATGGACCGAATGAATAAGCTGAATGCCAGATTTGGAAATATCCGTCCATAAAACATCAAAAATCACCTATATTATGAACGAAATTGATACTATAATTATGGGAATGTCTACCGCTGTACCTAACGCTATTTCAACACAGGTAAGTGCACATTCTACGGGTGCAATGCAGATCAATTCAGCCTTGAACCAACAACGAAATAACATGACTGCCATCAGCAACTTTGTCATGGGAGTAAAAAAAATGAGTCCGAAGAATATGAAAATAAAAGAACTGGAGACCATCAGGAAAGGACGTTTCTAATGTCAGTTCAACCTCAACTACGGATGTGGCTTATTTCTCTGCAAAGATGAAAGACGGTGCCCTCAACATATACAATCAGGTTATCATTTATTTTGCATTGCCTTTCAGATGCTGTCTATGTGCAGAAGCAATCATTCAGAATCCATCTTTAGCCCAAAAGAATCCAGCATTGCCAGCATACCTGCAGCAGAAATTTATTTTTAAGACAGATATTGAAAATAAAAGCCACATCCTTTTTCTCAAAAATATGCTTTAAACTCACACAGATTTTACAGATAGGGTTTCAATCATTGTATTCAGAGCCACCCTTCAGATCCAATCACTTACTACCTGTCTATACCAATGTTTTGAAATGTATTCATCTGAAGGATCTGTAGTGAGTTTAAAATAAAATAGAAAACTAGTTTACCTCAATAATTATTAACCGAGATCATATCTCAACAAAAAACCAAAACAATTATGCCAGTTAATGAACAAATCACAGACGCAGTAACGCAATCGAACGTGAAAGTAGTAGGAGAATCTCCTGCCATGGCTCTAGCCAACGTATACCAATCTGCAGCCCATTCTACAGGAATTATGTTTGAAAATGCAGTGAATGCACAAAACCAACAGAACATTTTAGGCCAGGCAGCTACCACTCAGGGTATTCTGCAGATCTACAGCCTGGATACGGTAGCAGATGCGGTTTCCATTGCTAAGATTCTTAAGCCTTAATTTTTAAACTTTTTTGATAAAAAGTAATTCTCAGCCGGAAAATCCGGTCGTTTTTTAACCTAAATAAACAATATCATTATGCCAGTTAACGAACAAATCACAGATGCAGTAACACAATCGAACGTAAAGGTAGTCGCAGAATCTCCTGCAATGGCTTTGAGTAATGTGTATCAATCTGCTGCTCATTCTACAGGAATTATGTTTGAAAATGCGATGACCGCTCAAAACCAGCACAACATCGTAACGCAAGCAGCGACTACACAGGGGATCACTCAAATCTACAGTAAAGATACCATAGCTGATGCCCTCTCTATTGCTAAAATCCTTAAACCTTAATCCATTTTTGCACACCGCAAATAAAACTATTTTATAACCGGAAAACCCGGATATTTTAACCCCAATAAACAATAATCATTATGCCAGTAAACGAAAAAATCACAGACGCAGTAACTCAATCCAACGTTAAAGTAGTAGCAGAATCTCCTGCAATGGCACTTGCCAACGTATACCAGTCAGCTGCCCATTCTACAGGAATCATGTTTGAAAATGCCGTGAATACACAAAACCAACAAAACATTGTCACTCAGGCAGCCACTACACAGGGAATCACTCAGATCTACAGTCTGGATACCATTGCTGATGCTGTTTCTATGGCTAAAATCCTTAATCCATAATTCATTTTTGCGAACAGCTTAAATACCATTGTCCGAACAACCGGAAAATCCGGTTGTTTTTAACCCCAATAAACGATAATCATTATGCCAGTAAACGAACAAATCACAGACGCAGTAACACAGTCTAACGTAAAAGTGGTTGCAGAATCTCCTGCAGTAGCTTTAAGCAATGTATATCAGACAGCAGCCCATTCTACAGGGATCATGTTTGAAAATGCCGTGAGCGCACAAAACCAGCAGAACATTGTTACTCAGGCAGCTACTACGCAGGGTATTGCACAGATCTACAGTCTGGATACCATTGCGGATGCTGTTTCTATGGCTAAAATCCTTAATCCATAATTTATTTGTAAGGAAAGCTTAAATAATTAATCCAAACAACCGGAAAACCCGGATATTTTTAACCCAAATAAACAATAATCATTATGCCAGTAAACGAACAAATCACAGACGCAGTAACGCAATCGAACGTAAAAGTAGTAGCAGAATCTCCTGCAATGGCTTTAAGTAACGTATATCAGTCAGCTGCCCATTCTAC
>JASLCD010000176.1 GCA_030146295.1 Chryseobacterium sp. | reverse complement strand
ATTAATACAATCTTTTTTATAATTTTAGCCCTTAGAATTTAATAATAGAAATGTCATTAATAGATTTATCAAAACAAGTTGCCCTTGGAGTTGACATCGGCGGAACCAATACTAAATTCGGAATCGTAAACCACCGTGGTGAAGTTCTGGATAAAGGAAATCTGAGAACTGATGCTTATGATAAAGTTGAAGATTTCATCGATGCTTTACATGAAAGTGTTCTTCCAATGATGGAAAAATATGGTACTGAAGCACACTTTGACGGAATCGGAGTAGGAGCTCCCAATGCGAATTACTATAAAGGAACCATAGAACTGGCACCCAATCTTCCGTGGAAAGGGGTAATTCCTTTTGCTGAACTGATGACAGCAAAATTCGGACTTCCTTGTACAGTAACTAATGATGCGAACGCAGCAGCCCTTGGAGAAATGCTTTTCGGAGCTGCCAGAGGAATGAAGGATTTTATCATGATTACACTGGGAACAGGAGTAGGCAGCGGAATCATTGCCAACGGAAGCTTAATCTATGGACATGACGGGTTTGCCGGAGAATTGGGACATACGATTGTAAAGCCAGGCGGTAGAAAACACTGGAGCACAGGATCTGAAGGAAGCCTGGAAGCGTATGCTTCTGCCACAGGAATTACCATCACAGCAAAGAAAATGAGAGCCGAATTCCCGGAATCTATGCTGAACCAATATCCTGAAGACGAGATCAATTCTAAGACCGTATATGAATGTGCAATGAAAGAAGATCCAATTGCTATTGAGGTTTTCAGATATACAGGTCAGAAACTGGGTGAGGCATTGGCCAATTTTGTAATGTTCTCTTCCCCGGAAGCTATTCTTTTATTCGGAGGAGTAATCAAAGCAGGAGATTTTATTTTGAAGCCGGCTAAGCTTCATATGGAAAGAAATCTTCTTCCGATTTTTAGAAATAAAGTAAAACTGGTATTCAGTGAACTTGACGAAGCAGATGCTGCCATCCTTGGAGCGAGTGCTTTGGTCTGGGAAAAATAAACTGAAAGCTATTAAATTATACAAAGCATCCTAAGCAGGATGCTTTTTCTTTGTTTAAGACACAGATTACGAATATTTTCACAGGTGATAGGCTGTACTTTTTGTGCTTATTTGTGAAAGTATTTGTAAGGTTTCTGTTAGAAATCATTTGTCATATCTATCACGACAATTTAAGTTTAAGAGGCTAAAATCATCTTCAAATGAAAAACTTTTTCCTATTTTTGATTCTCTTTTTCCGGACAGGAAGAAGAAAAATAAAACAATATAATTACCAAAAATGGACAACAATAATTTAGAACAGATTACTTTCGGTGGCGGATGTTTCTGGTGTGTGGAAAGCTGTTTCAATATGCTGAAAGGGGTACAGTCTGCTATTTCAGGATATTCAGGAGGGCATAAAGACAATCCGACCTATCAGGAAGTATGTACCGGCGAAACAGGACATGCTGAAGTGGTACAGATCACGTACGATCCTGCGGTTATTTCTTATGAACAGCTGATGGATGTATTTTTCTTCCTTCACGACCCTACTCAACTCAACAGACAAGGTAATGATATCGGGACACAATATCGTTCTGTGATTTATTATAAAGATGATGCTGAGAAGGCAAAAGCTGAGGAAGCGATCAAAGTCTCTCAGGAATCAGGAAGATGGGCTGGTACTTATGTGACAGAATTAACCCAATTCGACAAATTCTGGCCGGCAGAGCAGTATCATCAGGGATATTACAATGAAAACCCTACACAACCTTATTGCAGCGCAGTAGTAGGACCAAAAATCCAGAAGTTTAAAAAACACTACGGAGAATTGGGTATGCTGAATGCAGAATAAAATTTAACCGTTGTATGTTTTGGCTAACGCCGGATTGATTGTATACTTTCAATTAAACGGACCAAAGTCCGTTCCTATTGATATCAGCCGAATAGCTACCAACCGATACAAAATAACAGAAGCGAAGAGGAAATCTCTTCGCTTCTTGTTTACGCAAAAAATAATTGTTTATATGAAAAAACTAATATCCGGGATTTTGAGTAAAATCTTTTGAGGCATCCAGGGTTGCCTGAGGAATCGGGAAAATTCTTCTGTAAGGCTGAGTCGCTGCTTTGGCAGTTCCCGGCAAATCAAATTTTTCAAACCTGATCATGGCCTTTCTTCTGTACATTTCCCAATATAATTCAAATCCTGATTCTTTAAAAAGCGTGTTGGCATCCAGAGAAGTAAGTGCAACTCCGGGAGCATTCCCCTTCAAAGCATCATTTGTTCTGGTTGTTCTTAGTCGATTAACATCAGCCAAAGCCGCCGATACATTTCCGTTTCGGAAGAAAGCTTCCGCTCTCATCATATAAATCGTTCCCAATCTGTATAATGGTACATCCATTCCACTTGTTCCGTTGTTTCCATAACCGGGATCAAACTCAAACTTGAAATTTCTGACTCCTCTGTTGATCTGAGCCTGTGTAAATACTGCTTCTGAAGGGTTATCAAAGTTCAGTTCCGGTGTAAAATCTGCAGCAAGTGTCGTATTTTTTTCTGTAAATAATTTATAGACTTTGATTCTTCCGTCTGCAGTCAGGTCAAAATTACCGTTGGAAAGAATTTTAGGCCCGTATTGCTGACCAACCTGTAATCCTCTGTTGAAATGAAACCATGGTTTTCCTGTTCCTTCTACTTTACTTGTTGAAGGCACACTGATATCTGTCCCGTCATTTCTGAACCATGTTCCGTCATCATACTGATACGTTCTCTGAAAACGGGGATCATCATGATTTCCGTTCCATGAATAGTAGAACTCCGGAGTGATACAAGATGCATTGGTTCCTCTGTTATCAGGCGACGGTTTCTGGATTCTTTCCATAGACATATACGCAAGATCATTGTCCGCATTTCTGTTGGAATTCTTCTTCTGAACAATGGTAAAGATCATTTCCTTACTTGTATCATTGTTGATATCAAAATTGTGGAAGTAGTTTGATTCTAAACTAAAAAATCCACCATTAATCAACATATCAGAATACTTGATAACCATATCCATATCATTTCCTCCTCCACTTACAGCCTGTTCCTTAAAGTTGAAATTACCTGCTGTCTTATTCTTTAGAACAGCTCTGTTCAGATACATATCTGCCAACAGAGCATAAGCAGCCTGTTTTGTAAATCTTCCGGCATGAGTGTTCTGAGTTTTAATATCTGCCAGATTTGGGATAAGCCCCTCCACTTCGGTGATTAAAGCATCAATGGTAGATTCCGCCTTTCTGATCTGAATAGGAGCATTTAAATTGTCCGGGTCTCTGTAGGGAGCCTGTCCATACAAATCGATCGTTGTATAGGTGTAAAACGCTAACAATCCTTTTGCTTCTGCCAGAAACAAAGCTTTGTTGTTGATATTACTTTTGTTGATACTTCCTATAGCAAATATAGACTTCGTAATTCCGGAGTTCAGCTGATTCCAGGTAGTTTTTACCACATCATTATTCGCATCCCACGTGAATTCGTGCATAGCTCTCCATTTTCCGCCATCTCCCCAGTCGCTTCCTCTTGTTGGCAATATAGCTTCATCAGTAGAATATTCCTGCAAAGCAAACACACTTCCATGATCTACAAAAGTTCCGTCACCCAGCTGGCCGTACGCCGCGGCAAGAGAAGCTTCAGGGTCTGCATTTTCAGTTCCCATTACCTCATCAATCACTTTTTCGTCCAGATTGGTACATCCGATTAACGACATCACAGCAATGGACAAAACGATTTTATTAATATGTAAAAATTTAGATTTCATGATTTCTTTTAACTTAAATTAAAACTTAATGGTAGCTCCCAAAATGAAAGTTTTCGCAGACGGATATGTGGTGTAATCTATTCCCAAAGACTGATTTCCCTGCACCTGCTTGTTAGTATCTACAAGCGGATCATATCCTGAGTAGCTGGTAATGGTAAACAGATTCTGTGCACTTACGTACAGATTGATACTCTTCAAAAATTTCAATTGATTCATATCAAAAGTATATCCCAGTCTTACGTTGCTTAGGCGGATAAAGTCTGATTTTTCAAGATATAAAGAGGATAATTGCGGCTGGTTGGCAAAGCTCGCTCCCGAATCATAATATTTCTTCAACACGTTTCTGTCTGAAGCTAAATTATTAATATTCAGATCCAAAGCCGTGTTATTCACCAGGTATCCTCCTGTCTGTCCAATGAAAGAGAATGCAAAATCAAACTTCTTGTATTTCATGTATGAGTTGATCCCGAAAGTGAAGTTAGGAATAGCTCCCTCAAAAATCTTTCTGTCATTCGGATCAATTTTTCCGTCTCCGTTCAGATCTTCATATATATATTTTCCGTTAGCATCAATTCCCAAGTAATTATACATGTAGAAAGACCCTGCTTCATACCCGTTTCTGTAGATATTGGCAGTAACTCCCGAAAGTCCGGGCCCGGATACTTCCCCGGAATTGATTCCTGAAACCGGAAGGTCTTTTACCACGTTATTTACAGTAGCTCCATTGAAATCAAGATTCCATGTGAAATTTTCATTTTTAATGATTTCTGCACCTAAAGAGAATTCCACCCCTTTATTAACGATTTTTCCGTCAGCATTCAGCCAGACAAAATCTGTAGGGCTTAATGGTGTGGATGGGATAAATAATATTGGATTTTTGGTTGTCTTGTTATAGTATTCCAATGAACCGTATAATTTGTTTCTGAACAAGCTGAAATCTAGCCCAAAATTGGTTTGTGCTACCACTTCCCACTTCAGATTAGGATTGGGTGTTCTTACCACCTGTACTCCATTGATGAGGTTTAGGTTATCATATAGATAATATCCTGCACTTTGGGATAGCAGGTAACTTGCTTTTGTAATTTTATTGAGTACTTCCTGATTTCCGGTTTCTCCCCAGCTCCCTCTCAGTTTGAGTTCATTGATAAATGAAACATCTTTCAGGAAGTTTTCTTTTGAAATCGTCCAGCCTACAGCAACAGATGGGAAGTATCCATATTTATTATTATCTCCAAAACGTGTAGAACCATCGGCTCTTAATGAAGCTGTTAAGAAATATTTTTTATCAAAATTGTAATTTACTCTTCCGAAATAAGACTGCAGTTCGTTTTCCTGAGAAGTTCCCGGTTGTGGAATAAACACATCTCCGGAATACCCCGGATTAATTTCCGGTGAAATCCCCGCTCCCTGATTAACAAAGTTTCTTACTCCAAGATAGGTAGCCGTAGCTTTAAATTTCTGATAAGAAAACCCTCCCAATATGCTGAAATTATGCCTGTTTAAGCTAAGATCATAGGTTAAATAATGTTCCAAAAGAATATTATAGGAATCCAGATTGGCCTGAGAATAAATTCCTTTCGGGCTTCTGTCGGTAATATTCGGGAACATGGTTGTATTTCTTTCTGATAAACTTCTGTCAACCCCCAAATTAAACTTATAATTCAATCCCGGTAAAATTCTCAGTGTGGCTTCTGTATTCCCCAATACTCTGAAAGTATTCGTTTTATCCTCGTACACGCTTAATAAATAAAGAGGATTGTAGTGAGCGTTCATATTGAAATTCGTGTAATTTCCGTTTTGGTCATATACAGAACGCGTAGGATTGGCCATTAAGGCATGAATAATCAGCTGCCCGTCAGACCCTGCGTTTCCGCCATTGGGAATTCCTGTTTCTCTGATATCACTGGCGGTAAGGCTTAACTTAACCTTTAATCTTTTGTTATCAAAGAATGATTCTTCTGCATTCAAACGGGCTGTTGTTCTTTTAAAGCTGCTGTTCAGGACAATACCATCCTGATCCATGTGAGAAAGGGAGGCAAAATAATTCCCTGTTTCTGTAGCTTTTGAGAATGATACTGAATGATTGGATGAAACCGCATTTCTATAGATCTCGTCTTGCCAATCTGTATTTCCGCCGTGGTCATAAGATTTATCAATCCCTGCAGCTCTGTATTCATCCGCAGTCATTAAATCTAGTTTTTTAATCACCGAAGAAAAGCCCAGATACGTATCATACGTAAACATCGGCTCTCCCTTCTTTCCTCTTTTTGTTGTTACCAAAACCACTCCATTGGACCCTCTTGCTCCATAGATTGCAGCGGCAGAAGCATCTTTCAGAACTGTAATAGATTCAATATCACTGGTATTCAAAAAGTTGAGCGGGTTTTTCGCCGTTGTATTTCCCAATCCTACATTCGGGCTTTGTGCACTCACCGGATCGTTATTCAACGGAATACCGTCTACGACAAATAGAGGAGTACTTCCGCTTCGGATAGAACCGATTCCTCTGATGGAAACATTCACTCCTGCTCCCGGTTCTCCACTCGTCTGAACGATTCGGACCCCCGCGATCTTTCCCTGCATCAGGTTATCCACTGAAATATTCATTCCCTCTTTGAAATTCTCAGCTTTCAACTGGCTGACTGCTCCGGTTACATCAGATTTCTTCTGAGAACCATACCCCACCAGAGTAACTTCTTCGATAGATGTTGATCCTTTTTTGGATTCCAGTTTTACGGAAACAGAAGTACCGGAGATTTTCACCATCTGCATCCCATATCCGTCATAAGAAATGGATAAGGTCTGCCCGATGCCGGCCGAAATAGAAAAGTTTCCCAATGCGTCGGTAGAAACAGTATCTCCGGTTTCTACGACAGTGACTTTTGCGCCTTCTATCGCGGAACCGTTCTGATCTGTTACATTTCCGGAAATTGTTTCGTTTACCTGCGAAAAAACAGGATAGTTTGAAGTAAATCCCTTAGCATCAGCTTGGTGGGCCACCAAAAAAATTAATGCAATCGGAATTAGCTTTTTAAACTTAAAAAAATTAATTTTGTGGTACATATCAATAAGTAAAGTA
>JASLCD010000175.1 GCA_030146295.1 Chryseobacterium sp. | reverse complement strand
CGGTATTGGACTGCTATATTACTTAATTGATTATTCATTATTGTTAATTTTTTAATGATTCATTAAGATCATTTAATACACTCCATAGACAGAATACTGCCTATGAAGTGATTATATTATTTTTCCTTTTTATCGAATGATTATCTTGTATCACCCGTACAAGGGTTAATGGATAAGAAATTATTCTCCGGATAATCATCATAAATCGGAACCTGGCTATCCGCAAGGAATATTTGTGTCCAGGCAACCCCGGTATGACAACGAGACAATGCACATTCTAATGAGAAGGATATAAATCCATCTGGTGATAATGATGCAATCTGTTGTGCTTCATCCTGGCTGATAATTATTTCACTAGCTCTATCAGGTCCTTTATACCCTGGTGCATAATGGCTAGGATAATTAAATTTATCATTATTTTGTCCGGTATTACTTAAGAAGACATTTCCATTGGTCTTGCCTCCTATGATCAAGCCGTTACCTTTTAAGTTAAATGTAGCTTCATTACAAGCGTGACCCTGTTGTTTTGGATGATTTCTGCCGTCTATATACTGGATAAGGATTCTCATCCCTGTTAAACAAGCAATGGTAGACTGTCCTGTTAATTTTAATGGATCCAGCCTGTAAAGGGTACTACATCCGTTGCTATTAGTGATGGTAAGTGTTGGGTTGAAGGTATCTTCTTGTCCGGAAATCAGTTTGTATACATGAGTTTTCTTAGTAGCTGGTGCTTCGTTATTGACAACAGGGCTACCGTCTCCAAAATTCCAAGTAAATGTAAGTCCTGCAAAGTTTCCGGTTACATTAAATTCAACGGTTGCATCCGGGTTGGTGGTATTGGCATTTGTCGTAGGTGTTTCATACGTTACGTTACCTGCCACTACGGATGTTATTTCAGGATTTTTATATACTATCAGTTTTGCTTCTACAGGGTCATCATTAACTGTAAAATTAATGGTCTGTCCAAAATAAGCTGCATTTACCAAGCTAGGATCAAATAAGCTTTGGCCACCGGACTGCTTAATTGCAGGGATCTGGGTACCATTCACAAATGCTTTAACTTCACCATCTTCCGGAACAACCGCCATCACCATCGGAGCATCGCTTTGACATAGTTTATCACCTGGCAATGTAAGGAACACAGGTTCTTTTTTGGAACAGCACAGATAAGGTAATGAAAAGTCTGCCAGAACCTGATTTTGGGCATTTGAATGGTAAATAACAGCAAAAGTCCCTCCTTTTTCTACTCCTGCCATATGCTCCAGCCCTGATTTTCTTTCCAGGAAGTCGCTTAAAAGTTCGCTTACAACATCTTTCTTTTTAGCATCCTGCTTTACGACGGTAATACCATCCGAAGACCCTTCTTTTGAGAATTCGGCCTGGTTTAGTAATTTTAATTTATCATCTAATTTCGAGATGTTCAGCAACGTACTTTGCGAATCGCTTTTTCGGTTACTGATATCACTGGAAATTGATATCAATTGTTTTCTGAGGTCATCGATAGATACTGTCTTATCTTTTGTAGAATCCTCTTCTTCCGGTTTTTCTCCTTTGTCTAAAACCAGTGCAATAACATCAAAGGCCAATCCGTATTTTGCTTTAAGATCGTTGATGTTTTGTAAGGCCGTTTTATAAGGCAGGCCTAAATGCCCCTCAATTCTATAAAAATCATTATTATCAATATTATAGTCCAATGGGTTCTGAACAAAATCGTCTCCCGCCAGATTCCCTGTATGATAGCTTAAATTATACGTTTCTCTATCGGTTTTTGTTTTCTCAAAATTCCACTTCGACAATAGAGGCTTATCTACATTATAATAATAAGGTATTGCTTTGTCTCCCAGTTTTACAAAAAGATTGGAAGGAGTAATTTTAATCGCTCCGACATACGATTGAAAACCGTTTATCTTCTGTACAAAACGATTGGCAAGCATTACAATTTTTTCGTAATTCTCATCGTCATTTGTAGTTATAGGTGAATTGTAAAAGCCGTGGCGGAACGGAATATATTTTCCTAATTCCTGTGTTGCTCCAACAGCACCCAACAGAAGGTGTTTAGGGAATGAGGCTATACCCGGGCAACATTCAGCATTCAGGTGTAAGATCAATCCTTTTATTTCATTATAGGTATCAATTAAATCTTTCAGTAAATCATACCGATACTGATAGTCATCCAAGCCTCTTGCCAAGGGGGGATTCAATAAAGAATTCAACTTGTCAATAAGTGTCTGCCCTCCCAGATTTACACTTATATTAAAAGTACTTGCAATGGCACCAAACCCCTGACTTAATTCTGCAACGGAGCTAGTGGAAGATTTAAATCGTTTTTTCAATTCATCAGCTGAGTTAACGCCAGTATCCAGAAGGACTCTCTTTGCCTCTATTTTAGGCAAATGATCAAAGAGCTCTTCATAGGCGTTGTGACTGTTGTAGATGCTGTCTTTCGCATCACCTTTGGTCATAAGTGCTGACACAGAAGCTGAATCGGCTAAAAGTACTTTAAGATTGGATACCTGCTCTGCTCCGGTATTATCACAATCCGCATCCTGGCATGGCGACTCTTCATTGGAATAGCTTTCCAAATAAAGAATGATAACTTTGCTGTAGATGTTGCTGATTTCCTTGGTGGGTCTGAAGTCGTCAACATTAATACCTTTGCTTTTTAATTGATTATACTCTTCCTGTGTAATCAATTCCAAAAGCGGAATTTGCTGGCCTCCGATACGAAAATGGTTGTACCCAACTGTATCAATATAATTTCTATAATATTTGTAATTATTAGAGGTGAAGCCTATCCTAGCTTCCGATGGTTTAGATCCCAGCTGACGCAGCGTCACTAAATCTCCGTCTGTAGTAACCCCGGCTCCCTGTGTAATCACAACAGTATTAAGAGGCAGTTCAGGGATCAAATCACCAGGTCTGGCTTTAGAGATTGATTCTACTTCCGAGACCAGACCGAAGTACGTTGACTGAAAGCCACAGGCTACCCCCACACCGCTCAGGCGGGTTCTCGATAGCCTGTCCTGGTCTTCGAAATAGTCTATAAATTCATTTAATTGCCCCTCTGTCAACACCTGGTTCTCGTTGAACTTTCTATATTGGGTTGTTATATTATCTAATTTAGCATTCATTGTTTTTCAATTTTTATATGTTTGATTGTCCTAATATGAGTTTTCCGTCTAAGCCGTCATTATCTTCCATTGCACAGTCCAGAAGTCTTCCCGGCCTATAGATATTATTTAAATGGCTAAGGGCGGTCAATAAATCTGTAATGCTGTTTCCAAGATTAACAATATTGTTTTTCGATTTATCTGAAAGGTATTTTTTAAAGGCAACTTCAAATTCAGACAAGTCATTCTGAGCGGTTTGTTTTTCGCTCAACCGATCTCCAACCCAGCAAATTTTTGCCAAAACATGAGCCGGAATTTCCTGTCTGATAACGGTTTCGGCATAACGTCTGAAATCAGGATCCTGAAAACGATAAGCAAAGCCCGGAAGAACAACGCTTACCCTGTAAGAGTACGGATCAAAAACATCTGTTTCACATCCTTCTTCACAGGAAGACATGAAGGCTTCCGAATATTTGATGGGATCCGTAGTGGTATTTTTTTCTTCGACGTCATACATCACTTTAAAAGAACCTCCTATAGACATACAGCCGATCCCGCCCATAAGTTTATAATCTTTAGTAGTAGGCTTCAGCAGTAAGTGTTCAATAAGGAAAATCCCTTCTTCTGTAAATTCATATTTAAAATACTTCACGGTCTCCCTGATACCGTCTTTCAATGCTTTCAGGTTGGCATAAGGGTTTGTTCTTTTATGGGTAGCGATTATATTTTTTCCTTCGGCATCTTCTACAATGTCAAAATAATAATTACCGCCTGATGAAAAACGAATTTTCATATTCCCGATCAGGTCATTATTCAGCTTACCTTTTTCTCCGAGTTCCTTTAAATCTTCCAGAGCATTTTCAAGATCTTCCTGATCTATCTGAATCGTCTGATAAATTGCTTCATTCAGGTTTTTGGTTGCCGCATATTCAATCTGGAATGTATTGACAGAGGATAAGATAATATTCCCTAAAGTATCTTTGATTTTCCAGGAGTAAATGGGCTTGCCATTAGTATTTACTGTTTGGGTGATTGAAACAGGTGATTGAGATAAATTCCTCTGGCTATAATCTTTGATTCCCAGCAAACGGGCAATTCTTTTCTGTACACCGGAAATGTTACGGGTATTCCAAATGTCTGAATCTCCGATTAGCGTATAATTGTATCCTAATCCCCTGTCTTTACTTAACGATGTATATTCTTTCAGGAACTTTTCTTTGTTGCTTAAGACAATTTCGTCAGTAGATTTTCCATACAATGACTTCATCAGGAAAGTATAGTCGCTGAATGTTTCAGCAAAACGGGAGATCAAATGATCCAAAACTTCATTTCGGCGCTCCACACTGTTATCCAGCTCTTCATACAATGAATCTGTAAGCACATCTTCGCTGTCGGTATCATAATCGGGAACCAATTCATCAAAGCCTTTAATATTTTTAAGGGCCTGTGTAAAAAAGGTTCTCTTTAAGTTACCATTTACACTTAATACTTCTTTTACTTTCTCAAGGTGCTTGAAATAACTGGCAAGGATCTGGTCGAAAAACAACAAATACCCTTTCAATTGTTTAGCCAAAGCTTCTCTTTCCGGAGTTTGGTTTCCTATAATACCTGAGATTCCTACTCCATAGGTATCCGGAAATTCATTGAGAATGGTAGCATAGTTTCCTATATCGTATGAAGTTCCTTTTGGTAAAGGCAATTCTTTATTTTGTCTTGCATTTTCTCTCAGAATTTCTTCTTCTTTTTTCAATGTTTCCAGGTACTCCTGAACTTTTTCATCATTGATATTTAACGGAAGAGCTCCTTTACTATAACTGAATGAACTTAGCTCACAAAGTTCCGGTTTTCTACCTTTTTCAATGCAGATCAACCAGTCGTTGTTCTGTTTGATCACGTTATCACAGCCTGCAATAGAAATTTCATGAATTTCTTTCACTCCTTCAATTTTCATGATTTCACTGATGAGATCAGAAAGGCGGACTTCTCTTCTTAGCTGGCTGTTTTTAAGTTCTTCCGTATCAATAAATCCATTATCAAGAACAGGACCTTCAAAAATCTGATCTGTAGGCAGCCCCTTATCAAGCATCTGTTTCAATGAATAAAAATGAACCTCAGGAGATAAGTAATTATTGATCGCCCTGATTACTTTAGCATGTACCAGTTCTTCATCAGCTTTGTTGACAAGCCCGATACGGGCACATACCGCCACTTTCTGAGTCTCTACCTCTTTGATTTCTGCTAAGTCCTCACAAAGACCTCTGTTGGCGTGATAGCGGTCTAATATTTGAATATTGACATTGGATTTTTCGCATCCGACACCGTCATTATCAATATCTTCTGCATAATCCACATAAAGGTCATACAATCCTTTTACAGTAAAGCTTTGTGTCTTTTGTCCGATCGGTTTAAAGTCCAGTTTTCCTGTTTTGCAATCCACATACAGGGCTTCTTCTTTAGGAACCAGCCAGCAATTACGGATGGGTCTTTGATGACCTGCTACCAGGTTGATATCGATAAACAGTTTTCTATAGTCCAGTTCTGTTAAAGGTCTTGAAGGCAAAATTTCTGTAGCTTTCAGAAACTGGGTATGAATGTCTTTTGTTGCGTCATCGGATGTTAAGATATCTTCCATCTTCAGGTTCATTCTCATCCCAAGATCTGTTATGGCATAGCTTAAAACCTCCAGGGTGGTAATACCAGGGTCATGCGAGTTATAATCGGTCCAGAGTTGTCCTCCTAGCTTTTCGATGTATTCAATCCCTGTTTTGCGTAGAAAATGAAAATCTGTCTGATCCCCCGTTTCTATATTTTTTGATATACTAATATGTTTATTTTCTGACATGATTATGTTTTCTTCTTATTATTGTTAAATACATACTTGTTCCGTAATACTAACATTGTGCTGCTTGGCTGATACCAAAATTGATTTTGGATCTACTTCGATCAGGGATTGTTTTTGTAAAACATCATTTACCCGTATTTTTATTTCATCAATGTAATCTACATAATACAGCTGCTCCAGGTAATTAATAAGCTGATTGATATTGAGTTCCACATTAAAATCAATTTCTTTAGCGTCCGTAAAAGCCCAAGGCGATATATATTTTTTAATATCTTCGTCTAATTGTTTGGTGTAAAATGTTTCATCGTACTGCTCAAAGAATTTAACTTTCGTTTCTACTTTTGCTTCTTTATAATTGGGGTTTATTACCTGAGCTTTCACATGCATTGTATTCAATTCATTGACATAATTTTGAATTTTATTCAAAGTCGCTCTGCTTACTCTGGGCTGATAGACATCAAAAGCATTCTTATTTCTGATATTCGGCACCACCATGAGGGTTACATGGCCAGGAGCCATATAGGAGATTTCTGAGGTATGATTTAAACATTTCACTTTAAAAACTTCCGGGAACTCCTGCAGCACGAGCTGTTCATAATCCCATTGCGTAATAGCTCTGTGTTTATGTCTTAATCTTTCGCTAACGCGTCTGTAAAACTCGGTATCTGATTCTTTATATTTACCGTCAAACGAGTTATAAGGCTGGCTTACCGATTTTACCTGAGGCACTCTGGTAATCAGTTTGGCAATCGTTTTTGCCGGCAATCCGTTATTCAGATGTGACAGATCGTTATCCTGATTCTGGAAGGTTGCCAAAACAGCCTGGGTGTATATTCCCTGAATTTTACATACCGCATCATAACTTCTTTGTGATTTGGCTCTGATCCAAACCAATCCGTTGGTGAGTCTTGTATGGTTTGTGCTTACACTTTTCGGAACTTTAAACTTCACAATACCTGATTCCAGAAATTTTCTGGTTTCATTTTGCAGCATATAATTTGAAAGACTCACCCATGTATTACCGGAAAGGATATGCCATTCTATAAATTCTTTTTCCTGGAAAGTTTCAACTAAAGGGTTTTCACTTCCTTCCAGCATTTGTATCAACAGAGAGACGGTTGTCTGAGGCATTGCTTCAAGACCGATGTACAATTCACCTCCGTTGGAATGCACAGGGACTATACTCTTTATCTCAACTTCTTTCTCGTACTGCCCGAAAGCATCTTCATGGTACAGCTGTACTCCTTTACTTTTTGAAGCGGCTCCATCCGGGTTTCGATCCAGGTAGGAGTAGGCACTTTCTTTTGCTCTGTAATTCAGCTCAATATCTTCAGCAAAAGGAATGTAAGGCTCATTTGGAATAAGTTTTCTGCTTTCCGGAGCACTGGATAATGCCAATGTATACAATTTAGGGTATACATCCTGTAATGACGACTGGTTCAGCGTTAATCGGATGGCTTCACTGGTACCGGCCTCATTTGTTGTGTTATTTATAGAAAACTGGGTTTTATAACCACTGTCTGTTTTTTTAAATACCTCAATATTATGAGCTTTGCTGTACCATACTTCTTTTTCCAACAATGCCGTATCTGCTTTAAAATAAGCATCAGAACCTACAATAGATGTATTTTTCAACGCTTCAAAGTCTTTTACGCTGATGTTCTGATTAGGCTGAATGATATATCCGTTGTATAAATCTTTTATGGAATCCGGAGTATTTTTCCAATTGATGGTGATGTCTGCATCCTGCCATTTTTTT
Organism: Chryseobacterium sp.; assembly: GCA_030146295.1. Taxonomy (GTDB): domain Bacteria; phylum Bacteroidota; class Bacteroidia; order Flavobacteriales; family Weeksellaceae; genus Chryseobacterium. Next base: position 1,317 of record JASLCD010000175.1, on the reverse strand, counting down.
GAGAACATTTCATCACATTTAATATAAAAATTGGACCCTTTAATAGGTTGTGCAGTGAATGGATAATAAGGTTTCTCCGAATTTAATGTGCTGTTATCATTTTCTATCTGGATAGATTTTACTCCTTTTACATCCACTGCTATTCCTATATTTTTTATTAGTTTTTCAGAAATAGCTTCGTAAATATCATAGTACTTTTGTCCTTCGATTACAAATCTTACGACCGGAAAACTGGTTTGGAAAGTTTCCGGAAGAACTTTCTTATCGTATTGTACGACTGCAGGAAAGTCTTTAGATAATGTAAAAGAAAGCTCCAGCTGATCTTCTACATTATTAGTACATTTTAAAACAATGCCTGATAACCATTCTTTTTCCCCGCTACAAAGTACTTTGATATTATTTTCAATATCTGTTTTTGAGATATTCTGTAATTTTTGAGTCGAGTTTTTGGTAAAATCTATTGTAAGTGTTACTGTTCTCTCCCCTTCTTTCAGGTCGAATAATGATGATGCCACAGCAAAACCCATTTTGGCTTTTGGAAGTTCTTTATAAATAGATTTATCCGAATTTGTTTCATCTGTATTGTACCCGAACGGCCACCAATAGTTGCTGTCTTCCGGTAAGCTGTCTCCCATACCGTCAGCAGAATTAGCTACCGGAGCCATTTTCAGTTCTCTTTTTTCAACATCATTTAGAAAACTTTTGATCTCAACTACTTTTGCCTGATTGGCAACGAGCTCTTCATTTGTTTTGTAAATGCGTTTTTTTCCATTGGCATCTTTATCACCATCCAGCAATGTACCTCCCGGAACCTTTTCCTGAATGGCTTTTTTTGCCAATTCAAAGATCACATAGACTTTATCTGCTTTAGCATCATTTTTCTCAATTTGAAGGATTTCATTATAATAGAAATCCAAGTGCCTTTTCGTAAGATTATTGAAGGCTTTTTTTGAGAAATCCAGTAATTTTAAAAAGCAAACAAATAAGGTAAGGTGAGGGGTCAAGCTGCTGTCTTGTTCAAACTGGGACATCAGATCTGTAACCTGTTTTTTCATACTTTTATACTCAACGCTTTCTCTACGAGGAACAGCATCGGTATCATCATCACCCAAGAAAAAGTTTCCCCAGTTTCCTTTTGGCTTTGTATTATTATCTTTGGTGAAATATTGTACACGCTTAGCAAAATTGTTTGCGAACAATAGCCAGTCAAACAAATCGAAATCGTGTAACTCAAGATTCCCAGGATCTAATTCTGCTAAAAAGCGCTGCATTTGTGATTTTCCTTCACGATAATGTGAAAATGTATCTGTTTTTTTC
>JASLCD010000170.1 GCA_030146295.1 Chryseobacterium sp. | reverse complement strand
ACCATCTTTCAGGTTCTTTTCTGCCAATTCTTTTTTACGTTTAAATAACATATCTGCTACTCCCATATTATAATTTTTTTACAAAGATAAGGCTTTTAGGGTTGGAAGACAGAAATATGGGAATCGAAGTTTAAAAATACGGAGCTATATCCTGTCAGACAACACTCTTTCATTTATTCTTATTTTAAAACAAATAAATACTAACAGTCAACAAGTTAAATAATTTACAACTTAAAATCCAGCAATCATATTCCCTTACATTTCTTTATTTAAGAGCATCTTCTCAACAAAATTCAAATAATTGTAATACTTACTTAACACAGATTCCGAAACTTGGCGTTATAATTGGATTTTAAAAACTAAATGCCAAACCCATTAAAATATAATAAGAAGTTTGATGAACTGAATGAGGAGGAAAAAAAACTTCTGGAAATCAATAAAAAAACAATAGCGGATTTTGTTGAACAGTCCTCTTCCATCAGTGACGTCAATTATGCTACCAGAAATGCCCATGCCAAAACATATGCGGTAGCAAAAGGTACATTCTGGATTGATCCCAATATTCCAGAATTGCTGCAGCCTTTTTTTGATAAGGAAAAGTTTGATCTGATCATAAGGCTTTCCAATGCTCAGCTGAAAATTCAAAATTCAAAAAAAGATATTCCTGCTTATGGATTTGCTGTGCAGATCAAGGATGAGAATGGTGGATTACTGGCCAATTATCCATTGGTCAATTTTCCTTTATTTCCTATCCATTCTGTTTCAACTTTTTTGAAACTGTTTACTGCCGTCAATAAGTTTTACATCAAAAAATGGAGCAGCCTGTTTCCAATGCTCCTTCAACTGGTGAAAATAATCCCATCTCTGTTAACGGGTGATATGATGCGTAATATAAGCAGACTCTTTGGGAAAAGAAATGACTTCATTTTATCATTTGATTATTACTCTGTAGGAGCTTATCGTCTGGGAGATCATATGATCAAAATACAGCTATCTCCACAATCCATAGATAAAAATACAGGAAAAAAGCAGAAGATCAAAGACTCATTAAAGGATTATCTGCAGACCCATGATTTTGCTGCGAATGTTTTGATACAGGTCTGTTATGATCTGAAAGACCAGCCTATCAATAAACTGAATGTGGAGTGGAAAAACTCTCCCTTTATCAAGATCGGTGAGGTAAGAATAGAGAAAAATTCTCTGCTGGATTCGCGTAACTGTTCCAATGAATTGTTGTCATTCAATCCTTTTGAAAGTAAAATCTTTTTTCAGCCTGTTGGAAAAATACAGAAACTTCGGGATGATGCATATAAGATCTCTGTCCAGACAAGGAGAAAAATTAATAAGCTCCTGCATGGGAAAAACAGTTAGATGAATGATCAATTGTAGGCTATGAATATATTGACACAACCTTTCAGGACCTAGTGTTCATAAGCCATAAAAAAAACAAAAAAAGACTGTTATTGTAACAGTCTTTTTAGTTACCTGAACTTTCGTTCTTCTTCTTTAATAGGCAGATCATTGATACTGGCATACCTCTTTGCCATCAAGCCATTTTCATCAAATTCCCAGTTTTCATTTCCGTATGCCCGGAACCAATTTCCATCTTTAGTCTGATATTCATACTCAAAGCGAACAGCGATTCGGTTATTGGTGTGTGCCCAATATTCTTTTTTAAGCTTATAATGAAATTCTTTTTCCCATTTTTTTTGCAGGAATACTACGATATTTTCTCTGCCATTGACGAATGTATCTCTGTTTCTCCATTCGCTGTCAATGGTATATGCTTTGGAAACCTTTTCAGGATCCTGACTGTTCCAGGCATCTTCTGCCATTTGAATTTTTTCCAGTGCCGTTTCAAGGGTGAAAGGCGGAAGCGGATGTTTTTGTTCCATAATTTATTGCATTAAATTGGCGGCTATTTTCTTTGATTTTTCAATCAGCTCATTAGATTTAAAAAGCTGACTTTCAATAATACTGCTTTCAAAAAGCATATAAATGTGATCAGAAAGCGCATCATCATTCAGTAATTCTAAAAAGAAGTTTCTAAGATCAGCTTTATGGGATTGAATTGCACTCAGAATTTTAATGTTATCCATTGGAATTTCTGATAAAATATTCAGGAAGCTGCACCCACGGAAATTTTCTTTTTTATTCATATACACCAGAAAATCGAAAGCTTTTATAGATTTAGATTTTGGGTCTTTTTCCTTTGACAAAAAATTAATGAATTCGTTGAACCAGTATTCATGTCTCACCTTCAGAAATTCTACACACAGGTCTTCTTTGGATTTAAAATATTGATAAAAGCTAGCTTTGGCTACTTCTGCCTCAGAAATGATCTGGTTGATTCCTGTGGAATTGTACCCTTGTTTTGAAAACAATTCAAAAGTTATTTCAACAATTCTTTCTCTTGGAGATTTCATATGCTTTTCTTTTCTGAAACAAAGGTATGAAAAAAATCAACATACAGACCAGTCTGTCTGTTTTATTTTAAAATAATTTATTTGTGAAATGTTGGAAAACGTTGAAGTGCAAGGATTTTTGTTTTTTTTCCTCTCATTATATCAAACCTATAAGGTTTACATTTAAGGACAAAAATTTACTTAAGAGCAACATTATAAATTTGTGTCTTGCCGTTATCCAATAAAAAATATGAATAAAAAAAGCCTCCGGAATCTGATTCCGGAGGCTTTTGATATATTTTCAAATATTTTTATTTTTCTTCCAACTCTTCTTTCTTCTCATCTTCTTTTTCAGGGAAGATAATAGATAAAAGAACAGAGATCACCAATACTCCTCCTACGATTCCCAAAGAAACCGGAGACGGGATATGAATCCATGGTGCAATAAGCATTTTAACTCCGATAAAGGATAGGATAATGGCCAATCCGTAAGGAAGCTTGCTGAACATATGGATAAAGTTCGCCAACAGGAAGTATAATGATCTTAATCCTAAAATCGCAAAGATATTTGAGGTATAAAGGATAAATGGATCATTTGAAATTGCAAAAATAGCCGGAATAGAGTCTACCGCAAAAAGAACGTCTGTAAACTCGATCACCCCTACTACTACCAAAAGAGGAGTTGCCATTTTGATTCCGTTCTGAATAGTGAAGAATTTATCACCATCATAATTATCGGAAACTTTCCAGAAACTTTTGATTAGTCTTGCTCCTGCAGTATTGCTGTAATCTTCATCATCATCATCGTCACCATCACCCCATGATTTGATTCCCGCGTAGACAAGGAATAATCCGAACAGAGTCATTACAACGTTGATTTTAACAGCTTCACCGAAGATATTCATTTCAGGAAGATAAGTCAGATTGATCAGTCCTACTCCTGCAAAGATGAATATGGCTCTGAAGATCAATGCTCCAATGATTCCCCAGAAAAGAACTTTGTGATGAAGGTATTTCGGAACTTTAAAGAACCCGAAAACAAGGATAAATACAAATAAGTTATCCACAGACAGGGCTTTTTCAATCCAATAGGCGGCCTGATACTGTGTAAATTTTTCTACAGCCAAAGCGTGGCTTTCAGGGCTTCCATCGGTATTGAATACCCAATAAACCACTCCTGAAAAAACCATTGAAAGCGAGATCCATACAATAGACCAGATGGTAGCTTCTTTGGAAGATACTTCGTGACTCTTTTTATTAAATACCCCTAAGTCCAGGAGCAGCATGATAACGACCGTTACCGCAAATCCCCACACCAGGCCTGGGTGCAGTTCTAAAATACTTTGATGTTCCACTTGAGTTATGTTATTATATGATAAAAGCAATAGATGTACAGAGTACAAATATTGCTATTTTATTTATCTTTTGATTTACAATTGATTATAGATAATTCATCTGTACCGTCTGAATGGTCTGCTCCAGCTTTTTGTCTGCTGTAGGATCTCCGATAGCATTGAATTTCCATTCTCCGTTTCTTTTGTAGAAAACTCCCATTACCATAGCAACATGTCCACCGAAAGAAGCATCATTTGCAATATCATACTTTGCAAAAACTTCTCTCACATTGGTAGGCGTTCCTTCATAAATTCGGATCGAGGCAAAAGGAATGGTACCGAAATCCTGTCCTCTGTAGCTGTTCAAAACCATTGCCACATGCTCTACATTGGGCTCCAGCTGACTGAAATCTACAGTGATTACTTCGTTATCCAATCCGTCATCTCCGTCTACATCACCGGTAAGGTCATCCCCACTGTGTCTTACAGATCCGTTTCTGGATTTAAGATTCCCGAAATAGATTACTTCTGTAACGTTTTTATTTGAATCGTATAAAATACAGCTTCCATCTAAGTCTACTGCTTCTTTTTTAGTTCCAAAAAATCCTTTTTTTTCAATTGCTCCCCAGTTGATTCCCACACAAGCCTGGGAAAGTTCAGCACCATTTTCTTTTTTAAGGTTGATTCTCTGACCTTTTTGTAAGTTGATAGCCATCTTTTTATGTTTAGTTGTTATTTA
>JASLCD010000021.1 GCA_030146295.1 Chryseobacterium sp. | reverse complement strand
GATTAGCCCGGGTTTAAATTCGTTCTCAGAAATTCTTTCTAGAGGAATAATGATTTCTGCCCCATTTTCCAACGCTCTGTTGAATTGAGCTTCCAATTCATCGGCTAAGTCTGGTCTTGCCATCCCTGACAACTTAGTTTCCTTATTTAAAGGATCTCCAATCTCATATTTTTTATATTCTTCAATGAATTTTGGTAAAAACTCATCTTCAATCTTTTCATCAATAATAAATCTTTTCGCAGCAGTACAGGTTTGCCCACAGTTTTGAAGTCTCGATTTTGCTCCAGCTTTTGCAGCACTATCCAGATCCGCATCCTCAAAAATGATAAAAGCATCACTTCCCCCTAGTTCAAGTAAAGATTTTTTGATATTTAGACCAGCTATCGAAGCAACTTCACCACCTGCCTTTCCGCTGCCTGTCAAGCTCACTCCTTTTACAACATCATGTTCAAGAATTTCCTTTACAGCCTGATGCCCTACTTCAAGATTCTGAAAAATTCCTTCTGGAAACCCTGCCTCCAAAAGAACATCTACTATTGCATTTCCACTTCCGAAACAAATTGAAGCATGTTTCAAAACCACTGTGTTTCCTGCCAAAATAGCCGGAACAGCAAATCTCAATACCTGCCAGAAAGGAAAATTCCAGGGCATTACACCTAGAATCACCCCTTTTGGAGCATAATGCACTTCAGAGTAAGTAAATTCAGATTCAACTCTTTCAGGTTTTAGAATATTTTCAGCAGCGGCATAATAATTCATCATTAATGCACACTTTTCTACCTCAGCAATTGATTCTGAAATAGGTTTATTCATTTCCGTAGTAATGATCCTTCCAAACTTCTCTGAATTATCTTTTAAAATTTCTGCTGCTTTGGCAATTAACTTCTGTCTTTCCTCAAACGACACTTTTCTCCACACTGAAAACGCTTTATCTGCTTTAATAAGCTTGCTTTCAATTAATTGTTCCATAATATAAATTCTGTTTTAAATTCAGCTAATGAATTTATGAGCGCTTTTATTTTAAAAGCACGATGAAATTAGCAAATTCCATTCCTTAAGGGTCAATAAAATAATGATTTTCTCTATCGGAAGAATATAACTTTACCTTACATCATTAGCCATTCGTTCACAAGACATGCTGCCAGTCTTGCTGTTCGGTCCTGGATATCGAAAGAAGGATTTACTTCTGCAACATCCATTGCAACCAATTTTTTATTTTTTAAGATATGTCTGTAAAAATGCATAAAGGCAGGATCTGCAAAGATACCATTATATGCTGCAGCCGAAACTCCGGGCGCGATTGATGCATTAAAGACGTCCATACAAATAGTAAGATACACATAATCCACAGTATCCAATAGTTCATCAATACGCTGATAGATGGATGGAAGATTATCAAAAAACAATTCATCTGCCAGGATATATTTCATCCCGTGCTGATGAGCGGTGTCAAAAAGCTTCAGCGTATTGGAGTTTCTCTGAATCCCAATATGCAGAGAATTGATGGCCCCTTCCTGAGCGATCTGCCAGAATCCGGTTCCTGAGCTTGCTCCTACTCCTTTTTCCGGCTGTCTGTTATCAAAATGGGCATCGAGATTAATAATCCCTATTTTTTGCTCCGGAAAAGCGGTTTTAACACCTAAATAATGAGCATAAGTAACTTCATGGCCGCCACCCAATACAAGGGATTTTCCGCCTTTTAAAAGTACTTTTGAAACATTTTTGGCAAGATTGTTCTGGGTATTTTCCAGATTACCATCGTCACAGGTAATATTCCCAAAATCCAGCATTGAAAAGTCAGGTAGAATTACCGGAAAATTAGACATATTTTTTCTGATCACATCAGGAGCATCTTTAGCTCCCTGACGGCCTTTGTTCCGCCTGACTCCTTCATCTACAGCAAAACCATGCAGTACGAAGTCATCCGTTGCGATATTATCGTAATTACGTTCTTCTTTTACTCTTTGAAATATTCTGTGATGGAGAAGTTCTTCTCCGTCCAATCTGCCTTGCCAAATATTATTCATTATTCAGTCATTTGCCTATTGTATGTATTCAATTAGCTGATATTTGAAATCTACTACTTATTGAATAACAAAATATGGTTAATTTATAATTTAATTTTTATTCCCATCAATATAAACAAGTTCAGCTTTTAAGCTTCCCTGATTATAGAGTACATTCTGGAAATTATTGGTTTTAAAGGTAACAAAATCTGCCTTTTTCCCTGCTTCCAGCTGTCCTCTATCCTCCAGATTAAGTGCATAAGCAGCTCGGAAAGTCATTCCTGCCAATACTTCAGCAGTGGTTAGCTTCTGAAATGTTGCTAAAACAGATGCCTGAGTAATTAAATTTCCCATTGGGGCTGATCCCGGATTCCAGTCACTTGCGATGGCAACAATTGCTCCTGCATCCAATAGTTTTCTTGCAGGGGTAAATTTTTCTCCCAGTCCTAAACTTGCTCCTGGAAGCGCTGTTGCTACAGTATCAGACTTAGCCAAAAATTCGATGTCTTCGTCAATAGTTGCTTCCAAATGGTCTGCAGATTTAGCGCCCACTTCTACTGCAATTCTTGAACTTCCCGGTGTAAACTGATCTGCATGAACGGTAATCTCAAAACCTAATGCTTTTGCTTTAAGTAAAAATTCTTTACTCTCTTCAGGCTGGAATGCAGACTTTTCGATAAAAATATCTACTCTATTTGCTAATTCTTCTTCTTTTACTTTTGGTAAAATTTCGGTAATGATATAGTCAAGATATTCAGGATTGCTTCCTTCAAAATCTCTGGGTTTTAAGTGCGCTGAAAGACAGGTCGGGACCAGAGTTGCCTTAGTTTTGGCCTGTGCTTTTTTAATGATTCTAAGCATTTTCAGCTCGTTTTCTACATCCAGACCGTAGCCGCTCTTTACTTCAATGGTTGTGATTCCTAAATCAATCAAAAAGTTGATTCTTTCCACTAAAGTTTTTAGCAATTCTTCTTCTGATGCATTTCTTGTATGTTGTACAGAACTCCAGATACCACCACCGCTTTCTGCGATTTCCAGATAGGTCTTCCCTGCATTACGCATAGCAAAATCATTGGCTCTGTTGCCTCCGAAACAGATATGGGTATGTGAATCTACAAAGGCAGGAAGAACAATCTGTTCTCCTTCGATACTCTCGATTTCTATGGCAGGGTTTTCTGTTTTTAATGTTTCAAAATTTCCGATTTTCTGAATGATATTCTGCTCTACTACAATTCCTCCGTCTGCAATAATTTCAAGTTGTTCATCAGAAAGTTTTCCTCTTAATGGTAAGTTAGCAAGTGTTACCACCTGCTTAAAGGGTCCTATTAATTTCATTAGTTTAAAGTTAATGCTAATGTTCAGATTGAGGCTGATTCATTGATCATCAATACTTGCCTTCTAAACAATCAAAATTTCAATAATTTTTATCAATAATTTCTCCTCTCAAAAATACTCAAAATATCCCAATTATTTAAATCTTAGCTGTTCTCATTTTTAACCTTAGCTTAAACTCAGCATCAATCTTAACCTTTTCTCAATCTGCCCTGCAACCTTAGTCTAAATTTGCTATCTTTGAGGTAAATGAAATGAATTAATGCCAGATTTTTTACATCCAGATAAGGAAAACTACTCACG
>JASLCD010000119.1 GCA_030146295.1 Chryseobacterium sp. | reverse complement strand
AATCAGGTATTAGCAGAAGAACAAAAAAATATAAAACTTTATTCAGCAATATCAGGAAATCCTGAACACAATAGATTAATGAAAAACCATATCAACAGATTGGTGAAAGAAATTGATTTCTGTATTGCTCAGCTTCAAAACAGTGGACTATAATGGAGGTAAGGAGAATAACCGTCAACATTGCAGGAAGAGTGTATCCGCTGAACGTACCGGCAGCAGAGGAAGAAACTTTGCGTAAAGTTGGGAAGCAGATCGAGAATATGATTAAAGATTTTGAACAGAACTTCGATGTAAGAGATAAACAGGATGCTTTGGCTATGTGTGCCCTGAAACTGGGAACCAATGCAGAAGTAGTTTCTCTTAACTACGAAAAAAATATTAATTCAACCAACGAAAGATTAACACAGATTAATCAGTCGTTGAATGAAATCGGGAAATAGATTTTTTTTCCTGAAAAATTACTGCCTACAATAATTCTAACACATTAAAGGTAAACTCAACGCTAAACAATTACCGAACAAATGTCCATCGAATGGCGTGCCGGATTCCCGGATTACAGACAATGGAAATCAGTTCAAATCGTGTTGATTAGGAGTTTACTCTCAATCTCTGGATTATTGTAGGCTTTTTTTATTGAACAAGGATATGAATACAATTAAAACTCAATATAAATTATGATAGAAGTTATAGTCGGTGTTGTTTGTTTAGTAATCGGGGCTGTCGTGGGAATGTTTTTTTCCAGAAGCTCTCTGAATACTAAGGCAAAATTCATCATAGATGATGCTAAGAAAAACGCCGAAAACCTTATAGAAAAAGCTAACGTACAAGCTGAATCCATAAAGAAAGAAAAGAACCTTCAGGCAAAAGAAAAATTCCTGGAGCTGAAATCCCAGCATGACGCAGATATTCAGTCCCGTGAAAAGAAAATGCAGGAAGTTGAAAAAAGAACGAAAGACAAGGAGCATAAGCTGAATGATGAACTTAGCAAGACCGGAAAACTTGAAAAAGATTTAGATAAGCAGATTGCAGACTACGCTAAGAAGAACGAAATTCTTGAGAGAAAACAACAGGAATTAGATACAGCTACAGCGAAGAAAGTAGAAATACTTGAAAAAATATCTAATTATACCGCTGATGAAGCTAAAGCAGAATTGGTGGAAACCATGAGAGCTGAAGCTAAAACAAGAGCACAGGCACACGTTCAGAGCATCATGGAAGAAGCTCAGATGAATGCGAAAAATGAGGCGAGAAAAATCGTTATTCAGACCATTCAGAGAATCGGAACAGAACAGGCTATTGAAAATTCAGTATCTGTTTTCAACATCGAGTCTGATGAAGTAAAAGGAAGAATTATCGGTAGAGAAGGTAGAAATATCCGTGCTTTAGAAGCAGTAACGGGAGTAGAAATCATTGTTGATGATACTCCGGAAGCGATCCTTCTTTCATGTTTTGATCCGGTAAGAAGAGAAATCGCAAGACTATCTCTTCACAGATTGGTTACCGACGGTAGAATTCACCCGGCAAGAATCGAAGAAGTAGTTGAAAAGACAAGAAAACAGATCGAAGAAGAAATCATTGAGGTAGGTAAGAGAACCATCATTGATTTAGGAATCCATGGATTACACCCTGAACTGATCAAAATCGTAGGTAGAATGAAATACCGTTCTTCTTACGGACAAAACTTACTACAGCACTCAAGAGAAGTGGCAAATATCGCTGCAACTATGGCTGCTGAGTTGGGATTAAACGTAAAATTAGCTAAAAGAGCAGGTCTTTTACACGATATTGGTAAAGTTCCTGAGCAGGAATCAGAACTGCCACACGCCCTGTTAGGAATGCAGTGGGCAGAGAAATATGGTGAAAACCCTGAAGTAGTCAATGCTATCGGAGCTCACCACGACGAAATTGAAATGAAGTCGTTATTATCTCCGATCATCCAGGTTGCCGATGCAATCTCAGGAGCAAGACCGGGAGCAAGAAGACAGGTATTGGAATCTTATATCCAGAGATTGAAAGACCTTGAATCTGCAGCATTAAGCTTCGACGGAGTATCCAGCGCTTATGCGATCCAGGCTGGTAGAGAACTAAGAGTAATGGTAGAGAGCGGAAAAGTGAACGATGAAGTAGCTTCCCAGCTTTCTTACGATATCTCTGAAAAGATTCAGAATGAACTGACTTATCCTGGACAGGTAAAAGTAACAGTAATCAGAGAGACGAGAGCTGTGAATATTGCCAGATAATAATCAGAAAAAGATATTTAATAAAAACCTTTCAAGAAATTGAAAGGTTTTTTATTTTTATCAAAACTTAACAATGCAAGAACTGTCCCTGTCTTCAAAACTGAAGTACATTTTTTCAATTCCCGTTATCATTTCAGCCTTGGGCTATTTCGTGGATATCTATGACCTCCTTTTGTTTGGAATCGTGCGGATTCCCAGTCTGAAGGCATTAGGCCTCAATCCAGATGCCGATGGAACCTTCATTTTGAACTGCCAGATGGTAGGGCTTCTTCTCGGAGGTGTTTTCTGGGGAATCTTCGGAGATAAAAAAGGAAGGCTCTCCGTGCTCTTTGGATCCATTTTGGTGTATTCCATAGCGAACATTGCCTGTGGTTTTCTTCCTTATTTCCCAAAAGAGCATTTGGTGTA
>JASLCD010000103.1 GCA_030146295.1 Chryseobacterium sp. | reverse complement strand
TTTGACAAATATATAAAAATTATGTCAAATCAAACTTCATTAAATCATCAAGATCTTTCAAAAGTGGATTTTTTTCGATCAGTTTTTCAAATATTTTCCTCTTCGTCATCACCTCAATCTTCAGATTTTCAACGTCTCTGACGTATTCTATCTCAATTCTGTGATTCTGAATCTTTCTTTTAAAATGATTAAAAAATTCTCCACTTATTTTATCAAATTCTACTTTGGCAGAATCTGAAGGGTATAAAACTTTGATTTTATTTTCATCAGCTTTTTCCAGCTTGAAGGTTTTTACTGCATTAAATACAAAGTTATTTTTTACCTGAAGCTGTTTAAGCATAATTTTCCATTCCATCTGCAGATCTGTATCTGTAAAATGGTTTTGGGGAAGATTTTCATTTTTCGCAACAACTGTTTCTGTTGTTTCTACTTTATCTTCTTTATTCAGGAAAGAATTGATGCTGAATCCGGAAGAGATTCCCGGTCTTGATAATGGTCTGGTTGTTTTCGTTACAGAAGTTTCCCCAGCTTTTTCCAAAACTGCAGGCTGTTGTTCTGCTTTCAATTCTTTTTTCTCCGGAGTTTTTTCCGGCATTTTCACCTCCAGTTTCTCACTAAGAAACGGAGCTAGAATCAGGAACTTTTTTTTTTAGTATCACCTAAATTAGCTGTCAGTGATGCCAGCTGCATTAATGCAATTTCAACCGTAAGTCGTGGGTTTTTGGAATTCTTATAATTAATATCTGCATGATTACAGATTTCAATGCCATCAATCAGCTGCTGGGCGGCCCACTTCTGTCCTTGTTCTATAAATTTGGATTTCGTCTTCTCTCCTACTTCAATGAGATCGATAGTAGAAGTATTCTGCGCCATCATCAGGTCTCTGAAATGATTTCCTAATCCGGCAATAAAAATATGAGGGTCAAATCCTTTTTTAACAATTTCGTTGAATGCAAAAAGCATTTCAGGAATTTTGTTTTCCTTGGCAAGATCTACAATATTGAGGTATTGATCGTAATCCAGAATATTTAATACTTCAGCTGCTTTTGCCAGCGTAATATTTTTCTGAGAGAATGTAGAAAGCCTGTCGAAGATAGAAAGTGCATCTCTTAACGCGCCATCAGCTTTTTGAGCGATCAGGTACAATGCATCATCTTCGTACTGGATATTTTCTTTCTGGGCAATACTTCTCAGGTGGCTCTGGATATCTTCAATCGTAATTCTCTTGAAGTCATAGATCTGACAACGGGATAAAATGGTTGGGATAATTTTATGTTTCTCCGTGGTTGCCAGAATAAAAATAGCATGAGCAGGCGGCTCTTCCAATGTTTTAAGGAAAGCATTGAAAGCGGCAGAAGACAGCATATGAACCTCATCGATGATATATACCTTGTATTTACCAACCTGAGGCGCAAAGCGTACCTGATCTATCAGTTCTCTGATATCATCTACAGAGTTGTTGGATGCAGCATCCAGCTCATAGATATTGTAGGCAAAGCCGTCTTCTGAAACCGAACCATCTTTCTCATTGATTTTTCTTGCAAGAATTCTGGCGCAAGTAGTTTTACCCACACCACGAGGACCGCAAAAAAGCAACGCCTGAGCTAATTGGCTTTCTTCAATTGCATGTTCTAAAGTATCCGTAATATGGGATTGCCCTACAACAGTATCAAACTCCTGAGGACGATATTTTCTTGCAGATACTATAAAATTTTCCATTGGCCAAAAATAAGAAATATAGTTTTAATTTGAAAATTAAAAGTTTTCAAATATCAACAAAAAGCGTATTTCTGCTCAAATCGGAAAACTTTTAATTTCTACTTTTTTTTGCTGTATGCAAAGTCAATCAACTCAACAATAGCCCCTTCAATCTCTTTTCTTCCTTCTTCAGTTTTCAGGTCGATACCACAGAATTTATTTGCGTTATATCCTGTATAAAGGTTAAGATAGTAAGCACCGGAAACAATCAGAGCCATAATTGCTCTATGTCTTGTTGCTACTCCTTCCCCGAAGTAAGGATCTGAGATGTTTCCAAATAAAACTTCTCCAACCTCTTCACGTTGTTCAACTAATTTCTTAAGAATAGGCTTGCTTTCTGAAAGTTCCCAAAGAATAATTTTCTGAAGTTCTTTGTTTTTCTTCAGGTTTTCAAACTGGTTAAGAACAACCATTTTGGTAAGTTCATGCCCACCATCAGAAAAATCCATATCGACGTCCTGATTGACCTGGCTCCAGTAATCCTGAGACTTGATATATTCATCAATCAGCTTATCAGTACTTCCAAAGTACTCATAGATCAATTTTTTATCAAATCCGGCAACTGCAGCAATTTTACTTACTTTTAATCCGGAATATCCTTTAACTCTTAAAATTTTACCAACAGCAGCAAGCAGCTTCTGTTTTGTTTTTTCTTTGTCCCTAATGGGGCCCTGCACTACTTTTCTAGGCATAATTTATTATTTTTTTGCAATATGCAATTTTTTATTAATATCATCAAACGCATTAAGCGTTTTGTCGAGATGTTCTTTTTCGTGTCTTGCCGTTACACTCATCCTGATACGCGCATCTTTTCTTGGTACAGCCGGGTAAAGAATCGGGTTGGTATAGATTCCTTTTTCTATTAGTAGTTTTCCGGCTTCCCCTGTTACATATGGATCTCCAATTTTTACGGGAATAATTGCGGAACAGGTCACTCCGGTATCCAAGCCCAGATCATCCAGCCCTTTTTTAAAATAATTGATGTTGTTCCAGAGTTTTTCTCTCCAGATAGGTTCTTCATCAATTAAATCAATGGCTTTAACGATTCCTGCGGATGATGGTGGAGCTGTTGCTGAGAAAATCTGCTGACGGGAATGGAATCTAATGAACGCTGAGAGTTTTTTGTCAGCAATAACATATCCACCCAGGTTACCAAACGTTTTACTGAATGTTCCTGTGATGATATCTATTTTATCCAATAGTCCAGCCTGTTCCAAAGTACCTCTTCCTGTTTCTCCAAGGATACCGACACCGTGTACGTCGTCTACCATCAGAAAGGCATTGTACTTTTTCACAAGATCATAAATCTCATTAATGCGGGAGGTATCACCATCCTGGGAATACACTCCGTCCACAACAACGAGTTTCGTACGGTACAGATTTTCAGATACCTTCAAAATGTGTTCCAAAGATTCCAAATTGTTGTGTGGAAATGTTTTTTTATTGGTAAAAGCGCATCCCTCGTGTACACTGGCATGTACAGCCATGTCTAAAATGGCTAAATCTTCTTTCTGCATAAGGCACTGTAAAGTGGCACTATTAGCGGTATAGCCGGTAGTAAATACGACGGCTTCATCTTCTGTTCTCTTAAAAAAACTTGAGATTCTTTTTTCTAAAGCATTGTGATAATCAAAGTATCCTCCGATAAGTGGAGTCGCTCCTGTTCCTGTTCCATATTTTTCTATTCCTTCAATAGCGGCTTGTTTTACTTTGGGATGCTGTGTAAATCCCAGATAGTCACTTGATACAAAACTAACAAATTCTCTGTTTTGGTTTGCAATATTTACATTCAGTATTGCATTGGTCCCTGAAGTATTCTTCAGTCTATAATTCATGTGTCCATTAGACTTTACATAGTCTAAATATTCATAAAATATTTCAGCCCTTTGAGCCATATCATTATCTGGTATATTCTCAAAGTCTTTAATAGTTGCTGTTGTGAAATTGATGCTCATCCTTAATCTTGTTTGTTGTGGTTTAAAAGAAACAAATATATAACTATTTAAAGGGCTTAAACACCCTAATTAAGATTAAATATTATTAAAGACACAATAATTTATTCTTATGATCTGGAAACCAAACTATTTTATATATCTGTATCTTTTTAACATTTTTTTCCTATTGAATTAATTAGTTTTTTCTTACCTAAATTTAATAAAAAAAGTAAACAATAAAGAAATATTAATAGATAAATAATAAAAAAAGACGGCTATTCTTCACAACCCTCTCATTTATAAAAGATTATTTTCTGCCTGTTTTCTGCTGATTATTCAGTAAAATGCCACTTATAACAGAAATCCGACATGATTAAATCCCTACCGAGAGAGAGAAATCGCCACAAATTCCCTATCACAGCAATTTTAAAGAAATAAAATAGGCAGACTAAAGCTTGTTGGAATTTCTGAATTTTCCCGGAGTAGAACCTGTCATTTTTTTGAAAAATTTTGAAAAATTGGATGGATCATAAGTGAATATACGGGCAATTTCTGCTACAGATTTATCAGAGTTAATAAGCATATATTGGGCCTGTTCTATAATTTTTCCATCATAAAAATAGCAGGGATGCTGCCCCGTTTCTTTTTTTATGGTATCTGTAAGGTGTTTATGAGAAACAGCAAGCTCTCCGGCAATTTCGTTCAGTTCCATAAAATCTGGAATGATACCGGAAATAACATCATGGATATGCCTGTCTAAAAAGGTAAAATACTGACGGGTTATTTCTTCACTTCTTTTCATCACGTTTTGTTCTTGCTAATCTGTATTCAAGGTATAAATTTAATTATAAGATACAAAATAACATGGTGAACTTTTCGGATATTTAAAGCTGAGTTATTAATAAAAACTGTCTTTGAATGCCTGTGTAGAATTTTTCACTTTCAGTTTTTCCAGAATATTCTGGCGGTGTCTGCTCACGGTATTGACACTTATGAAAAGTATATCAGCAATCTCCTTGCTGGCGTAGCCCTCCCCTACAAATTTCAAAACTTCGAGTTCTCTTGGGCTCAGAATGTTTTTATAATCAAGTTTATCTTTTACCACAACTTCTCCCTTTATTATATTGATAATCATAAAATCAGGAACGGAAGGTGAAGCCACGGCCAGATTATAAAGACAAAGAGCCAGTCTCAACCTGCCATTGGAAGGCGAATACACATAGAACATGCGGTGTTTTACCCAGCGGTATTCTTCATTTTTATCTTTCATCCTGATTTTTGATACAACACTATATTCTGCGCGCTGATCCATTTCCATCGCATCCAGCAAGTTGAAAAAGCGGAGTTCATGGATATACTTCTTCAGCCTGTCATCCGGATGAATTTTTTTCAGCATTTCTTCTTCCCAGATAGAGTCTATTACCAAAGGATTTTCACCTACAACCAGCCCAAGTTCTTCTGCTGCTGCAGATTTATAAATATAACTTTTATTCGCCTGCATATCACTCAATACACAGATGGCCCCCTCCATCTGCGAATATGCATGCGCTCTCTGCTTATAGGCTTCTATATCAAGCAGACATTCTCCGGAGGTGTTATCGATTAATTTATCACTGAGCTGTTCACGGATTTCCATAATGGTTATTTATCAGTATTGACGTGATTCTGGTTTAGCTATACTTTTGCTAAAATAATAATTTACGCTAAGACTTTATCCAAAAGAGAATGAAGAAATTAATTTTAGGTTTTTGCGCCTTATTTCTGATTCAGAAATTGTCTGCCCAAAGCCTGGACAAAATGACCTGGTTCAATGAACCTGAAAAATGGGAAATAAAAAACAACAGCCTGTCTATGTTTGTAACCCCGCAAAGTGATTACTGGAGAGTTTCACATTATGGATTTACAGTGGATGATGCACCGTTTTACTATACTACTTATGGTGGTGAGTTTGAAGCAAAAGTAAAAATAACAGGCAGCTACAAAGCCAGGTTTGACCAGATGGGGCTTATGCTGAGAACCGACAAAGAGCATTACATCAAAGCAGGGGTGGAATTTGTAGACGGCAAGTACAACCTCAGCACTGTGGTTACTCATAACAAAAGTGACTGGAGTGTCATCACATTGGAAAAAACACCTCCTGCAGTATGGATAAAAGCAGTAAGAAGGCTGGATGCTGTGGAAATATTTTATTCTTTTGATGATAAAAATTATGTCATGATGAGGAATGCTCCCTTACAGGATAATACTCCGGTAATGGTTGGCTTAATGGCCGCCTGCCCTGATGGACAGGGATTCAATGCTGTTTTTGAGAACTTCAAAGTAAAACATCTTCCGGATGAGCGCAGACTGAAGTGGCTTGAAAATAATAAATAATGATTGAATTACACTTCAATATACAATCAGTTTAATTCACCTCCTATATTTATGGGAGGTTTTTATATGTTTAAGAAGGAATATTCTGAAATCCTGTATAAAAAAAGAGGCCTGCTTTTGATACAGCCTCTTTTGTTTTTGAGATAAAACCGTTTGTGTTCTTAGAATCATTATTTATTCAATAAATCTTCTTTAATCGTTGTGAAAATATTTTTGCAAAAATAGTAATATCCATCATCATTAAGAAAGATATTATGTAGAATTAACCTCAGTTTTTTGTCAAACTTTTACTACAAAAAGCAATTAAATATAATGGAAAACCGTTCATTAAGAAATTAAAAAAAATGCAAAAAAAAATAAATATTTTTTATTTACAGAACCCCAAAACAAATCACAACTTCGGTACAGCACTGAGATTTATGAGAGGGATTTCAGAATGAATCCTGTATAAATTTATCACTTATTATTGAAATATTGTAATATTTCTGAAAATTTCATAAACCCTATTGCCAGCAAACTGTTATAAAACTTACACAAAACAGATTTTGAAATACTGATTTTTCGCCATAATTTCACTATTTTTACACGATCAAAAAATATAAAACACAAAAGACCTGAAAACTTCAATGATAAAAATTTATTTTCAATCGTTCCTGCCCTTAAAAAAAACATTGACTTGTACAAACACTATTATTAACCGTCTTTTGCATTAGTGCAGGAGATATAGATCAGTTTTGCACATATATGAGAGTTTGGGCATTTGTATTTGCTTGTATCTATTTAAACGTTTACGGACAGAGCCACACTTCTACGTGGTACAATATAGACAATGGGCTTCCACAAAGCAGTGCAAAGGCCATTGTCAAAGACAAATATGGTTTTATGTGGATCTCCACAGAGAATGGTCTTGTACGGTATGACGGGAGTTCTTTTATTACTTTTAATAATTTCAAAGTCAACAATCTTCATTTCGGAGAATTCATTGGTAATCCTGTTCTGGACAGCATTACGGTCCTCAATAATTTCCAGGAGAACAAAATCATTATTAAAAACAGGTTTCCGAAACTTTCCAGCCTCACCAGAAATGATAAAATGGTTTTTTCCAATGGCAATACCATTGTACAGAGAATTGCCAACAATATTATAACATCAAGTTTCTATAATGATATTCAGTATTTTATACAGCTTAACAACTCTGCCTATTATTTTACAGAAAAAAATGCCATCATCTATAAAGAGGGAAAAAAGGAGACAAAAATAGCAATCCCATTTACCAACAAAGATCTGAATAACATTTTTGTATTGAATGATACTCTTTTCATTAATGATCTGAAAAAAAGGAAAACCTATTCTATTTATAAGGGGGAGCTTTCTGTTTCCCATGAACCTACACTTTTTAATCATCCGGACAGCAAAATCTACTGGCAGCAGATTACCAACCAGACTTTTATCATCAATCATGATAATATTTATATTTTACAGGGCAGTGAAAAAAATCTCAGCTTAAAATTTCTTGTTAAGTTTGACGAAATAGGCAATCATTCCTACTGCTCCATGTTTTTTGATAAAGAATTCAATAAACTTTATCTGGGAACGCTTAATAACGGCCTTAATGTGCTTAAGCTTACCAATTTTTATATTTCAAAGAAAGAAGCAGATTTTTCCAACAATGTCTATTACGCCTCTCTTCCTTTCAGTAAAAGTACCATCATCGCGGAGGACGGAACAGAGTTTGGGAAAAACGGGATCGTCAAGAAACACCTGTTCGGGTGCAATGATAATTATCTGATGATGTATGACAATTCCGGCAACATTATGATCAGGAAGAGAAACAGTATTATCAGATATTACAAGAATTCAGGGTACAAGAGGAAAGATTCGGTTTTCATCGGCAAAGGACTCGAAACTTTTATGAAAAGCGGAAATCTCTATGGAACTACATTTACAGATGTTTCGGGGACTCAACTTCGTCTTTATAAAAAAGACGTGTTTACCCATCCGGATTTCATTTATAACTTTAAAAGTTTTGTCAATATTTTTTTTCAATACAGTGACCATGAAATCCTGACAGGAAATAGTGACGGTTTGTATTCGGTAATACTGGGCAGTAATACAATAACGCCTATAATCAAAAATATCCATGTCAAAAGTATCTTCAGGACAAAGGATAATATGATCTGGGTTACTACAAATAAAAACGGTTTTTATCTTTTCAAAAACCACAAACTCATCAAGATGCCGAATGACAGAAACAACTATCTGCAATCGGCTCATTATATCCTTGAAGACCAGAAAGGCGCTTACTGGATTTCTTCCAACAATGGTCTTTTTAAAGTTCCTAAAAAGCAATTGATGCAGTACGTAGAAAACAGAAAAACTCCGGTTTTTTATTACCGTTTCACCAAAAGAGACGGGTTCCTGACGAATGAATTCAATGGTAGTTCGGAACCTAATGCTTATGCTTTGAAGAACGGAGAATTTGTATTCCCATCCATGGACGGCTTTGTGTTTTTCAACCCCGACAAAATCCGTACTTATTATCCTGAAAGGAATAAAATCTATATTGAAAGGGTAAAAATAGGAAACTCTGAACCGCAGTCTTTTCATCAGACTCTTAATTTAAAGAATGATTATAAAACTGCAGATGTTTTTATTGATATCCCCTATTTTTCTAATCCTGAAAATCTTTACATTGAAGCAAAAATATTGGGGAAAGAAAATACCGGGTGGGAACAGATCGCAACGGGAAGCGAATTAAAATACACCATCAGCAATCTTTCTCCAGGTGAGTATACCCTCAGCGTAAGAATACTTATTTCTCCGGATGGAAAGTATGAGGAAAAAACAATCCGTTTCAACATTCAGCCTCTTTTTTATCAGACATTATTGTTCCGAGTGTCTGCTTCTATTATTATACTTATTATTATCATTATCATTGTTCAGCTGACGACCAACTTTTTAAGAATAAAAAATAAAGCATTAAAACAAATTGTCCATAATAAGAATTCTGAACTGAAAGAAACCTCCCTTCACCTTGAACTGGTAAAAAACAATCTGCAGAAAGAAACAGAATATCAGAAAAAACTGGTAGAAACGATCAGCCATGACATCACCACTCCTATCCGGTTTATTGCCATGCTTTCTCAGAAACTTCATGAGTCTGATGATCTGGAACTTCAGAAGAAATATTTTGACAGTATTTATAAATCTTCAGAACAGCTTTATCAGTTTACTCTGAACTTAAAAGAATATACTGAGCTTTATAAAGCTGAGAATATTTTTGAAGAAAAGGAATACCCTATCAACAGAATCCTGGAAATCAAGAACAGGTTATTCTGTGAAATTGCAAAGGAAAAAGGTACAACAATCACCCATCTTACTGAGCATACTGTGTATTCCAAAGTGAACGAAAGTATTTTGACCGCCATTATTCATAACATTATTGATAATGCCGTGAAAAATACTTTTCAAGGAAATATACAACTGAATATTACAAAAAACCAACAAAAACCCACAATAACAATTGCTGATACAGGAACCGGAATGTCTGCCGAAGAGATTTCCAGTTATATGAATCTGTTCAGAAATCCTAAGCTGGAGACGCCCAGCTTCAAAGGAAAAGGTCTTGGTCTGCATATGGTGATCCATCTGGTGAAAAAGATCAATGCTGAAATCAGCTTCAGGCAAAACGAACCTACGGGAACTGTTGTAGAAATAACGCTCAATAAAAACTAATCTCTATGAATGAAAGAATTTTAATCGCTGATGATCATTATGTAGTAAGAGCAGGAACCTCTCTGGTTCTTGAAACCGCTTATCCGGAGCTGAAAATAGATTTTGCAGAAAATTACGACCAGGTGAAAAAAAAGCTTGAGAGTTCACATTTTGATCTTCTTATTTTAGACATAGATATGCCCGGAACTCAGTATAAAAAGATGATTCCGGAGCTTAAAGATATACAGAATGACCTGAAGATTCTAATCTTCTCAGGATATGATAAAGATGTCGCCATCCAGTACATCAGGGAAGGTGCCGAAGGTTATCTGAATAAGCAAAGCAGTGAAGAAGAAATCAAAAATGCTGTGAAAACAGTGATCGAAAAAGGGTATTTCTATCCCGTAGAGCTTATTGGTCTTATTATTCAAAACAAGAGGAACAATCCTGTAGAAAAGCTATCTTCCCGTGAATATGAAATCTTCAAGCTCCTCGCCGATGGAAACGGAAATCTTGAAATTTCCAACAGACTTAATATCCAGATGTCTACTGTGAGCACTTACAAAAAAAGAATTTTTCAAAAACTTAATGTTGCTAATATCGCAGAACTGATCAAGGCCTACGAAATGATGCACTAAAAAGCGGAGCAGAAATCTTTATACTATTCCTGCCCCAGAAAAAACCAGCAGATTCTATGATTTGTTTCAACAATCAATATGATTGAGATAATGATTTTTAAATTTGAAAAATAATCAGGAAATTTGCAGGACTTAATTTTTCTGTCAAACCACTGCATTTTAATTGCAAAATCATGAATTCATCTGAAAAAGCCAATCAGGGAAGCTCACGTTTCCGATATATAAAACTGTGTATTTTTTTTTCAGGGCTTTCGGTTTTTGCGCAGCTTTATCTTTTCCAGCCCATGCTGCCAATGGCAGCAGAACAGTTTGGAGTATCTGTAGGAGACACTTCCCTTCTCGTATCTTCATCCACAATAGGGATGGCGTTAGGATTACTTTTTTTCGCTTTTAAAGCAGACAGTTATTCCAGAAAAAGTCTCATGGTTTTTTCGTTGATTTCATCTGCTGTACTTACCATTATTTCCACCTGGATCCCAAGCTTAAGCCTGCTGATTGCTATTGGAGTAATGAAAGGTTTTGTTGTCTCCGGAGTTTCAGCGGTTGCTCTGGCCTATCTTACAGAAGAAGTAAATGCTCTGGCAGTACCGGCAGCTATCAGCATGTATCTCAGTGGTAATACGATTGGTGGAATGAGCGGAAGAATAATGGCAACTCTTCTTGCCGGTGAATTCGGATGGCGTAATGCGGTTCTTTTTATTGGGATAGAAAGTCTCATTCTGGGAGCTGTATTCTGGAAGCTATTCCCGGAATCAAGGTTTTTCAATCCACAGAAAACAGATTATCACCTTAAGGTAAAACAGATGAAGTTTTTCCTGACGAATCCTTATATGCTTCGGTTATACTGTACAGCTGCATTACTGATGGGGGTTTTTGTGAGTGTTTATAATTATCTGACATTCAGGCTGGAAACAAAACCATTTTCATTAAGCCATTTTATCATTGCCTTCATTTTTCTCATGTACATTTTCGGGGTCTTTGGAACGATGATCACAGGCCGCCTTTCGAGAAGATTTCCTATGAATGATATTCTGAAAGGTTCTATTTTGTTTATGCTCGCCGGAGCGGCACTGCTATTATCCGAAAACATCTATATTCTTATCTTCGGGCTTGGTCTTTTCACCCTTTCTTTTTTTGCTGCTCACACTATGGCCAGTCAGATGACGGCATTGTATGCCAAACGTGGAAAATCTTCTGCCACCTCCATTTACTGGCTGTTTTATTATTTTGGTTCCAGTATCCTGGGTAGTGGTACCGGTTATCTCCTTCATGCCTATTCCTGGAATATTTTCATAGGAGTACTCATTATATCCGGCATCATAGCGCTTCTTTTAGTAACAGCGAACAGACCCGTAAAAACAGGAATAAAAAACTAGTACCACATCGATACCACATTTTATTTTTCAGGAAACGCTATAATTCGCTTACCAGTGTAGTATTTTAACATATCATTAATTTTTTATGGTGAAAATTTAACCTAATCTTCAATAAAACAAGGCATAACAATATGATGCCGGGCATAGTATTTGCTGTTTACACAGCACTATCATCATCTAAAAATCAAAATATTATGAACGTAGCAGATTTAAAAATCAAGAACTTGGTGGAGTACAAAAATCAGATTTATACGATCTCCGAGATCTTCCACAATGTCGAGCAGGCTTATTTTGTTAAAATTGAAAATGATATTCAAAGTATCTCAGTCCCGGCAGCCTCCATAAAACCTATTAAAATAACAGAAGAATGGCTTGAAAAGCTGGGATTCTCAAGAACTTACAGTTCAGAGCAGAGCATACGGTATGAAAGACCGGAATCCTTTATAAAATATGATATAGACCTGAGTTCCAGAAAAATACTGGAAGGGTTGAAAATATATGGGAATGCCATAAAGTGTAAATATATTCATGAGTTTCAAAATATTTTCTCAAGTTTGTTCGGAAAAGAAACAGCTTTGCATTATGGTTATTTGAAAACAGAATCGTAGTTTAAATAATTCTAAGCTGTAGAAGACCACAATTTATAGTATAAATTGTGGTCTTCTTCTGTTAAATAGATGAGATTGATATTTCCAAAGAACACCCGGTTCACTATTGATCAACCAGAATCTTAGGCCAATTTCAATGTAGCACTGCCCAAATTCATCATCAGAATAATGCATTTCATCCATTAACTTCTTCAATTCATCTTTTAACATACTGAGCACTAGTAAATTAAACAAATATTAAAGTTTCTTTGTGCTCTCAAAAAAAAAGAAATGAGAAAGAAATGGATTATAATCGCTGCTCTTACACAGGCAGTTCATACTTTTGCCCAGATAGAAATCAGATCAGAATATCTGCCTCAACAGAAGTATATCGATGACAACCGGGATGAAACAGACGGAAAAAGTTCTGCTTTTACAACAACCTTTACAGCAACGGTTCCGGTAAATGTAAAACCTACCACGTATCTGCAACCAAGAATATGGGCTGCTACCCTTAATGCCTCCTACACTTCATTCAGGAATGATGGAGTCGCTGCAGAAGCACTGCCTAAAGAAATGGGATCAGCAGATCTCGGCATCTTATACATGACTCCTCTTCGTGAGAAACTCATGCTGGTGGGAGGAGTTTCTGCCGGAGTGTATTCTACAAATACAGATCTTAAGAAACTGGAAATGGATCAGATTGTGGTGAATGCACATACCTCACTGATCTGGCAGATCCGCCCTAAGATAAAACTGGGATTTGCTCTTATTGCCAATAATGCATTTGACAAACCTATGCTGATTCCCATGCCGTACTTCCAATACCATAGTGAAAAAAAACAGGGTATGGAATACCATGCCGAGCTAAGCTATACTCCTAAATTTTCTGTAGGATACCGATTTAACGAAACATTTGCCCTGCGCATTGTAAACCGTCCGAAGTTTTTCTTTGCACTTACCAAGATTGAGGGTGAGAAGAAGTATTTTGATCACCATTATGTAAGTCTGGGTATGGAACCTGAGTATAAAGTCCGCAGCTGGACATTCAGCGGTGCATTTGGGGCTAATTTCGGGCGCACCGACCGATACAGAGACCGGGAACCCTCCCAGTTTCTGAAGTGGGGAAATGCTACTTTTGACCCTTCATTTTACGTTTCTGCCGGGATTAAATATAACTTTGCAGGAAAACAAAAATAATTTCTTTACACATTACAGAAATGACCGGGCTACCTTATTATCAACTTCTATCACCAACTCAATATTGAATATGGATTTTGCTGAAATTTTCAGAGATCAGGAGACAAAGGCTAAAAAATATGTGATCATACTCTATTATTTTATCGTCACTTCCATTTACACCGTTTACCAGATCTTTTTCTTCAACACCATTATGAAGAGCAGTATTCTCTCAAAAATCAGTCTGTGGGATAATTTCCTCCTGCAATTCATACTGATCTATCCTATCGTTCTGGTGATGACCTTTCTGGATTATAGATTGATCAGATTTATCAATAAGATTACTCCTATGCACATCAGTATGTACAGGCATGCTTCTTCATTATTTGTAAGCAATATTCTGCTATGTGTCCTTTTATATTTTGCATTCAACTTTATTGTTACCGAAATATTCGATGTGGGAATCAAGCAGTCTTTATCGTATAAAGCGGGACTAATCCTCAATATTACAGCCAACCTGCCGATTCTTCTGGTGCTTGATCTGTTATTTTATTTTCAGGCAGAAAGGAAAGCTATTAAAGCTTCTGAAAAGGCAAAGCGTGACATGCTGATGTACCAGTATAATGCATTGAGAGCACAGGTAAATCCTCATTTTCTGTTTAACTCCCTGAATGTACTGTCTTCTCTCATCTATGAAAATCAGGAACAGGCCAACAAATATACCAAAGCTTTGTCTCAGGTATACAGGCAGGTTCTTTCTGTGAGTAAAAAACCGTTGAATACATTACAGGAAGAAATGCATTTCTTCCGTCAATATCTGTTTTTAATGGAGATCAGATTTGAAAAAGGTTTTGCCATTGATATAGAACCTCTGGAGCAATTTGAAAATCGTAAACTGGTTGCATTTAGTTTTCAGCTTCTTCTTGAAAATGCTTTCAAACACAATATAAGCTCAGCTGCTGATCCTTTGCTGATCTCCATTTCAGCTGACGAATACGGAATATCTTTCAGAAACAGAATATCTTTGCGAAATGATGTTACCAGAGGAGAAGGAATAGGTCTGTCTTTTCTGAATACACAATACGACCGCTACCAAAGAAAACTGGAAATAACAGAAGAACAGAATGAATTTATTGTTAAAATACCTTTCGTAGAATGAAAAAATACCTGATCATTGAAGATGAACGTCTGGCTTTTTCCGAATTGAAACGGATGATGGACAAGCTCCGCCCGGATGATCTGCTGATGGGGCAAACACAAAGTGTGCTTGAATCTGTAGAATTTCTCCAGGAAAACAACCCTGATTTTATTCTGATGGATATCAGCCTGTCCGATGGAAGCTGTTTTGAAATATTCAATCATGTGAAAGTGGAAGTTCCCATTATTTTTACAACAGCCTATGATGAATATGCCATTCAGGCCTTCAGAGTCAATAGTATCGATTATCTCCTGAAGCCTATTTCGGAGGAAGAGCTGGAACGGGCTCTCATCAAGCTGCAGGATCTTCATTTTGACAGGGAACAGAAAGAAATAGGCATCCGTATGGTGGAATCTTCATTGATGAAGAAAGTGAAAAACAGATTTCTGGTGCATTCCCGTGACGGATATCTGTATGTTGAAACCAAAAACATTGCCTGCTTCTACAGTGAAGAAAAGGTAGTGATGCTGCATACTTTTGAGAACAGAAGATATATCGTGAATTATACATTGGATCAGTTGGAAGAGCAGCTTGCCGGAGATGTATTTTTCAGGGTTTCCCGCAACTGTATTGCTAACATTAAAGCAATCAAAGGAATTAAAAAGGCTGCCAACAGCAGACTCAGTATCGAATTTGAGCCCGAATGCCCTCACGAGATCATTGTAAGCCGGGTGCGGGTTCACCATTTTCTGGAATGGCTGAACGATGACTAAGCAGTGCTTTAGTCTCCTACTCCATTGCTTATTTTTATTATCCGAATATTACTTTTTACGAAATCTGTCCCCTTTAAGAAAAATCAGTCGTCATTAAAATGAACCAAAAAATTGAATACAATGAAAGAATTCTTATTGGTCTTCCGTGCAGACTACAAGTCTATGCCTAAGACATCACCGGAACAAATGCAGGCCAACACCCAAAAGTGGATGAACTGGATCGCTGAAATTGCTGATCAGAATAAATTGTCAGACAGAGGAAACCGTTTGGAAAGTACAGGACAGGTAGTAAAATCCGATGGATTCATTTCCGATGGCCCTTACACAGAAATTAAAGAATCGATTATGGGATACACGCTTATTCATGCAGAATCAATTGATGAAGCGACCGCCTTGTGTAAGGAATGCCCCATTCTCCTATTTGGAGGAAGTGTAGAAGTAAGGGAAATAAGCAAACTGTAAGATATCCGCAAAATTTCATTTGCTTTTTCTCCTTAGTTTGTAAGAGGTGATGCCCCATAAGAACCATTTCATTTTATCTCTTAAAGATTTTGAAGATCATGCAGATTTCCTGAAATTTGTACAATTCTTAGTGTCACCAAATTAGATTATGGCCAATCCGAACGAAATAACGCCGCATTTGTTCAGAAACGAGTACAGCAAAATCGTTGCAGTACTCTGCAGAAGTTTTGATATCAGACATATCGAAATTGCAGAGGATATTGCCAGTGAAACCTTTCTGAAAGCATCGGAATACTGGGCATTGAACGGACTGCCGGATCATCCTGCGGCTTGGCTTTATACGGTGGCTAAGAATAAGGCTAAAGATTATTTCAAGCATCTCTCCGTTGTTGAGAAAAATCAGCAGGAAGAAATAAAAACAGCAGAAAACAATTATCAGGTAATCGATTTTGATAGTAAAAATATCTCCGACAGCCAACTGGAAATGATTTTTGCAGCCTGTAATCCCATCAATTCCCAGGAAACCCAAATATGCCTGGCACTCCAGATTCTCTGCGGTTTCAGCGTGGAAGAAATAGCCAATGCCTTCCTTTCCAAAACAGAAACTATAAAAAAGCGTTTACAAAGGGGCCGTGATGCCCTCAGAAAACATCATTTCAAAAT
The DNA here is from genome assembly GCA_030146295.1 of Chryseobacterium sp. Lineage (GTDB taxonomy): Bacteria > Bacteroidota > Bacteroidia > Flavobacteriales > Weeksellaceae > Chryseobacterium. The sequence goes on along the minus strand of JASLCD010000103.1, from coordinate 18,645 downwards.
AGATGCTATCAGTGAACAGGATATCCAGCAGCGGCTGGACAGTGTATTGACAACCTTATATTTACTGTTTAACGAAGGATACTTTTCCAGAAGCCATGACCTTTTAATCCGTAAAGACCTCTGCCTGGAAGCCATAAGACTCACTCTTATTCTTACTGACCATCCGTTCACCAATACACCCGCAACCAATGCATTACTGGCTTTGATGTGTTTTCAAAGTTCAAGATTCGATGCAAGAACCAATAATGAAGGGGAAGCAATCCTTTTCGACGAACAGGATGAGACATTGTGGGATAAAGCTTTGATTGAAAAAGGCAATTACTATCTGGTAGAAGCCTGTAATAATGATCATACGTCTGTCTCGAAATATCATCTGGAGGCGGGTATTGCCTATTGGCATACTTCACCAGCCCATCAGGATAAATGGCAGCCTATTTTGAATCTGTACAATCAGCTTGTTATCATTGAGTATTCACCGGTTACAGCACTCAACAGAGCTTTTGCCTTTTCTAAAGTGTATGGAAATGAGAAAGCAGTCACCGAAGCTGAAAAACTAGGTCTCACCGGCAATGAATACTATCATGGACTGCTGGGATATTTATATGCTGAACTGAATCCCGATAGCGCAATTCATCATTTTGAGGAGGCAATCCGCCTGATCAGATCAAAATCAGAAAGGCAGACATTACAGAAACAAATTACTCTTTTAAAGTTATCAAAGTAGGAGCTCAGAATAAAAAACCTTCCGTTTATTGATCGGAAGGCTTTTCTTTTATGATAAATAATCTACCGTCTGAGGTATTTTATTTTCCGGGTTTATAAAATAGTGATCAGCTTTTGTCTGCTGATTTTAATGATATCACCATTTTTAACCTTATATTTTTTTTGCAGGGGTTTTTCATTACAACAGACTGCTCTTGTATCCAACAGCAGGTTCAATTGAGATGATGAAAGCCCCAAACAGGTCCGGATCACTGTTGAAACTCTTAAACTAAAATCAAAAGAGCATCGTATTTGAAACGAAATTCTATCATTATCGCTCTTCATGAGATCCTCTATCAATAGATCATCATAAAGAATTTCATATTCTACGCTTTCCCCATCTGCTTCTGCATTATTTTTCCTTATCATATCCTGTGAAAATGCATATTGCCAGGCTATTTCAGTATTATTTTCCAAAAGTTTATTGAACAGATCTCTACTGATAGACTCCGTTCTGATCCTTGAAAACAAGGTCATATTATAGGTATTGTTACATTGTACACATCTGTAAATCAACCATATATCAATATTCTTTTTTTGAGCATTCAATCTGAATTTGTCACTGCATTGAAATCTGTTACTGTTGCAATGGCTGCATTTCTTTTTTAGTAAGGGAGTGTTTTTCGCTTTTACGTCCCATATGTATATTGTACTCATTACTTGTCATTGTGCTTATAATTCTTTAATTGGATTTTTTCCTGTTATTCGTGCACTGCAAGAAGATGATATACGTCTGGTTGTACCCAGAGATTATTTCTTTGGGATTTTGGTCCGAAGGGTAACTTTTGATCTATATATATTGTCAAAATCCGGATAGCGGACGCAGATGCCTTTGCAGGCAATACGATAAATAATAGGAAACACGAAAACCTGTCCGGGTGGAGTTACCCAAACAAAAGAACGATCAGCCTGTGGTTACGGAGACTGATACTAAGCGATAATAAGTTTAAGAGTCGTTCTCAAAACGAGTTATTTACTTGGTTACGATAAAAGTAGACATTTTTATCGAAGGAAAGCACATTTTTACGGATAAATTCTAAAAAGAAAATTTAATTATCCCAATGTTTAAAATATTCAACCGATAAAAATGAACCATACAACAAATAAAAATTGAGCTATACAACAAACCTGTCTTTACTGTTTCTGCCGAACTTTGTCATATTAAAATCATCAAAATGATACAGATTAATAAAATTTACATCAATGGCGAATTTGTAACGCCAAAAGGAACAGAAACTTTCGATCTTATAAATCCTTCTACCAATCAGAAAACAGGAGAAGTTGTTCTGGGAAATGAAGAGGATACCCGAATGGCTATTGCTGCTGCAAAGAATGCTTTTAAAACATTTTCAAAAACAACAAAAGAAGAACGTATTGGTTTTCTTAAACAACTACATGAAGCAGTGAGCAAGCGTGAAGATGAATTGGTTTCTGTCATGGTCAATGAATACGGAGGTACATTGCAATTCTCCAGAATGAGTGTTCAAAATGCCATATCAGCCTTTACAGCAACCATAAATACCCTCGAATCCTATGATTTTGAAAGAACAGTAGGACATTCTAAAGTACGCTTTGAGTCGCTGGGCGTGGTAGGAATCATCACTCCATGGAATGCCAGCAACAGTTTTATCTGCAACAAACTGGCTACTGCTATTGCTGCGGGATGTACAGCGGTTATCAAACCTAGTGAAATGAGTGCTGCACAAACCCAATTGCTTACAGAATGTTTCCATGAAGCCGGTTTACCAAAAGGGGTATTCAATATTATAAATGGATTAGGAAACATAGTAGGAACTGAAATTACCCAGCATCCTGATATTGCTAAAATATCTTTCACAGGATCTACGCTGACAGGAAAGGCTATTGCCAAAGGTGCCGTAGACACGATGAAAAGGGTAACACTGGAACTTGGAGGAAAATCTCCTAATATCATTCTTGAAGATGCTGATCTTGATCAAGCTATTCCTATGGCTGTTTTCGGAGCTTATATGAACAACGGACAGGCTTGTATCGCCCCTACCCGTCTGCTTGTTCCTGAAAACAGACTGGATGAAGTGAATGCATTGGCTAAAAGAGCGGCAGAGCAGGTAAAGGTAGGAAATCCTAATGAGGAAGATACGCTTGTGGGACCAATGGTAAGTGCAAAACAATTTGAAAGAGTACAAAGCTATATCCGCCTGGGACAGGAAGAAGGTGCTACTCTTCTTGCAGGTGGCGAAGGTAAACCGCAAGGTCTTGAAAACGGTAATTTTGTAAAGGCAACTATCTTTACCAATGTCCGAAATGATATGCGTATTGCCCAGGAGGAAATTTTCGGGCCGGTGCTGTCTATTATTCCTTATGCCAACGAAGAGGATGCTGTTGCTATTGCCAATGATACTACATATGGGCTGGCGGCTTATATCAGTTCTTCTGATAAGGAACGTGCGGAACGTATTGCGGCACAAATTGATGCCGGAAGAGTGTGTATTAACGGATTTTCTCATGATCCTTATGCTCCTTTCGGAGGCTTTAAGCAAAGCGGTATCGGCCGTGAATTCGGAGTATTCGGATTGGAAGCCTATCTGGAACCTAAAACGATCCTGGTATAATATTCTATTCCTCAAAGTCCATTAATATTGGGCTTTGAGGATTAATGATGCTAAAAAGTTTTGTAAGTTTGAAAAAAGAATCGATCAAGAAATATCTGAATGAGCTATGAGTGAAAATATTATTCCTTTACCGATCAATTACTCCTGCCATTTCTCAGAATTCAGGGAAGGAGAACAGTTTGCACAGATTCATAGTCTGGGGCTGGTTCTTTCCGGAGAAATGGAACTGAATGACGGAATCACCAAAACGATATTCAAAGAAGGTGAGCTGTACTCGGCAAGGAAAAACCGTTTATTGAAATTTGCCAAATATCCTCCGAAAAATGGTGAAATCAGGACTGTAACCATCTATTTTGACGAAGCTATTTTACGTGATTTCAGCCGTGAATACGGATATCAGGCCGAAAAGAGAGAAAATATTCCTGCATTTATAAAACCGGATCAAAAGGCATTGTCTTCTTTCATGTATTCACTGCTTGCCTATGAGGAACTTTCTGCTTCTACAGAACTTCTTCGTCTCAAACAAAAAGAGGCGCTATTCCTGATGCTCAATGATGATCCCGGTCTTAAGGATATTTTATTTGATTTTTCAGAACCTCATAAAATTGATATAGAATCTTTTATGAATAAAAACTTCCATTTCAATGTTAATATAGAACGTTTTGCTTACTTAACAGGTAGAAGCTTATCTGCCTTCAAAAGAGATTTTCAAAAAATATTTGGCGTGCCGCCAAGACAATGGCTGCAGCTCCGAAGATTAAAAGAAGCACATGATCTTCTTACTCAAAAAGGAAGATCTGTTACTGATATTTATCTGGATCTGGGATTTGAAAATTTATCCCATTTCTCATTTGCATTTAAAAAGCAGTTTGGCTATCCTCCAAGTACATTACAGGTAAAGTAGACTACAGGTCATCTAAAAAGAAATATCTGAAAGCAATGATCACCAGAATAATAACAGCTATTGTAATGATTTTCACTTTTAGATCGCTTTTAAGACTCACCGGAGAATAACGCAAGGTTTTTTCATCAAGATAAAAATCCCTGTAAACATCCGGATTAATTTTCAGATCAGGGCGAAAAGTCTGTACTCCTTTCAGGAAATGGCCGATAAGATCATAGCGGTTTTTCAGCGGGATCACATCCAGATTGATCAGTTTCTTTTTAGGTTTTCCATTTCCATTTTTTTCAAAAGCATAAAGATTCTTCCTGAAATTGCCATACTTTCCATTAGAAGCAGATTCTGAAAATATATCTTTTGTATAAGGATCCTGGCTTCTGGTCAGGTCCTGATATTTAGTTTCTGACAGAATTCTATCGTTTCTGTTGAGAAACAGGATTCCCTGATGATTAATCAGCAAACCACTTATTTTCTCATCCTTGTTTCTGGTCATTTCATAAGCAAGCCACCCTGCCAATCCGCCTGCAATAAGAAATAACAGAAAAAATATTATGGGAGTGGGTATATCGTTGGAAGAATATAAGACAGCATCAATAAAGAATCCCAGTAAAATCACAGCAATAGCAGCAAAAAGAAGAACAATACTCCATCTCAGTCTGGCTATATATTCAGGGCTGTAGGTTTGTGCTCTCATTTCAGGAAATGCTTCTTTCATGGTTCTAGTTTATAGTTTGCTGGTTATCCTAGTTTAATACATTTTCAAGGTTTATAACTATCAAAAATGCAGCGAGCAGCAAAAATAAAATATAAAAATGAATAGAATATTACATTTTACCCATGTTTTGTTCATTTTAAAAACAGATCGCGTCATGAAAACCATAACACGATCTGAATTATTGAATCTAATTATTTTAAAGTCTTTTAAAGTGCATATTCTACTGAGGCTTCTTTAGCAGCGGCAACCATCGCTATCAAAGCTTTTTCTGTTTCCTCCCAGTGTCTTGTTTTCAGACCGCAATCCGGGTTTACCCAAAGCTGACTGGCAGGAATTACATTCTGAGCTTTTCTCAACAGTTCAATCATTTCTTCTTTTGACGGAACTCTTGGCGAATGAATATCGTAAACTCCGGGACCAATTTCATTTGGATATTTAAAGTCTGCAAAAGCATTCAATAATTCCATCTGAGAACGGGAACATTCTATGGTAATCACGTCTGCATCCATATCTGCAATATTTTCGATAATATCATTGAATTCGGAATAACACATATGGGTATGGATCTGGGTTGCATCTTCTACTCCACTTGCCGAAATTCTGAACGCTTCTACTGCCCATTTCAGATAGTTCTGCCAGTCTGTTTTTCTCAACGGAAGTCCTTCTCTTATGGCAGGCTCATCAATCTGAATAATTCTGATTCCGGCTTTTTCCAGATCCACTACCTCATCACGAATCGCGAGAGCAATCTGTTTACATGTTTCTGAACGAGGCTGATCGTCACGTACAAAAGACCATTGTAAAATTGTAACGGGACCTGTCAGCATACCTTTTACCCATTTTTCGGTCTGCGACTGTGCATATTGAGACCAGTAAACCGTCATCGGAGTCGGACGGGAAACGTCACCGAAAATTACAGGGGGCTTTACACAACGGCTTCCGTAGCTTTGTACCCATCCGTTTTTGGTAAATACAAATCCCTCCAGCTGCTCTCCGAAGTATTCAACCATATCATTACGCTCAAATTCTCCGTGAACCAATACATCAATTCCGATGTCTTCCTGCCAGCGAATTGTTCTTTGGGTTTCTTCTTTCAATAATGTATCATACTGCTCTGCTGTAAGTTCTCCTTTTTTGAATTTGGCTCTCCAGCTTCTCACTTCCGTAGTCTGCGGGAATGACCCAATAGTCGTCGTCGGGAATAAAGGAAGCTGTAATGCTTTTTGCTGCTTTTCTTTACGGATCCTGAAGGTATTGATCCTTTGGGCATCCTTTTCAGTTACAGCGACCGCTCTTTGCTTTACCTCATCATTATGAATAAGAGAAGATGTTCTTCTGCTTTCGATGGCGTTTTTATTTTCTTCAAATGCAATAAGAACCTGTTCGCTGTCTGTACCTGATGCCAGGTCTTTAAGTGTTACTACTTCAGCCACTTTCTGTTTTGCAAAAGCCAGCCAGTTTTTAATTTCAGGGTTAAGATCTGTTTCAAAATCAAGATCACAGGGTGAGTGAAGCAATGAACATGATGGTGCTATCAAAATTCTTTCAGAGCCTAATTGATCCTGAGCTTTTTTAATCAAAGACAATGATTTTTCATAATCATTCTTCCAGATATTCCTTCCATCAACCACTCCTAATGAGAGGCTTAAACCTTCAGGAATGCTATTCAGAATATCATCCAGCTGTTCAGGGTTTCTTACCAGATCAACATGCAATACATTTACAGGAAGTGAAACGGCAAGGGATACATTATCTTTTAATCCGTCAAAATAAGTGCCCACAATGAATTTCAGTTTTGGAAAACGTTTTCTTATTTGGGAATAAACAAAATGATATACTTCTTTCGCTTTCTCCGTAAGATCCAACGCTAAAAAGGGCTCATCAAACTGAATCCATTCTGCACCCTGATCCTGAAGTCTGTTTAAAATCTCGGTGTATACAGTAAGAAGATTTCCAGCCAAATCCAGTTTGTCAAATCCTTCTTCTTTTTCTTTTCCTAATAGCAGATAAGAAACAAGCCCGATAATAACCGGTTTTGCATTGATTCCTGCCTGTTTTGCTCCTGCAAATTCATTAAAAATTTTATCTGAGCTCAGCTTAAACTGTTGATTTTTATAAAACTCAGGAACGATATAGTGATAATTGGTATCAAACCACTTTGTCATTTCCATCGCTGTGATGTCCAATCCCTCTTTCTGATATCCTCTTGCCATCGCAAAATAAAGATCCAGCTCAGAATTGTTCTTTTTCAATACCACTTCATGATAACGTGCCGGAATTGCTCCTACTATAAGGCTCATATCCAGAACCTGATCATAGTATGAAAAATCATTACAAGGGATCAGATCTATTCCTGCTTCTTTCTGAATATTCCAGTTTTGGTTACAGATATTTCTGCCCGTATTCAGAAGTTCTTCCAAAAGGATTTTACCTGACCAATACTGCTCGCAGGCTTTTTTGAGTTCTCTTTTGCTACCAATACGCGGATAGCCCAGAATGTGAGTTTGCATTTTCTTAAACTTTTATATTAAACTTAATGATAAAGTCCTTGTTAAATGCTTCGTAATGATTTAGCAGACGGAAGTTTTCAGGGAATAATGATATAGCAGACAACACAGTTTCCCAAAGGAGAAAATGCATTCATCGAATATATCATCTGTATGACCTAAAAGCTTCAGACCGCGAAAGCATTGTCAATTCAGTAAAGGCAGGTCTCCTGACTTGTAACAGTTTCCGTCATCCTTCCCGCTTTTGGCAGTGGATATACAAGGACAGAAACCTTTGGTATGCTACTTACAGTTGCGCGACAGCTCGTGATTCTCACACGATTCCCTATTAATCTACCTTAAGTAAAACCTTTCCTGTTTGATGAAGTATCTATAAAGAACTCAACTTTTACCTTCAACCCTAGTCATCAGTAAAAGTTTTTAATTTTGTGTAAAATTAACAATACAGAATAAAACAACAATTAATAGCAATTAATTAAGCAAATTAAACTTTTTAAAAACAATTTAAAAGCATAAATTTCTGTACATTTGACTGTTTTTATAATTTAAAAGAATAATATTCTGTGGAACAACTGGATGATAAGGACGTACAGCTGCTCAGGCTGCTCCAGAAAAATGCAAAACTGACCGTTAAGGAACTCGCAAAAGAGGTGAATCTTTCTACCTCACCCGTTTTTGAAAGAGTAAAACGGCTGGAACAGGAAGGTTTTGTTAAAAGGTACGCCGCTGTTCTTGATGCTGAAAAGCTCAACCGCGGGTTTACGGTTTTCTGCCAGATCAAACTGAAAATTCATGATCGGTCTGTGGGCTATGATTTTGTAAAAGAAATCTTAGAAATTGAAGAAATTGCCGAATGTTATAATATTTCCGGAGATTTTGATTTCCTTCTGAAAGTTCAGGTACGGGATATGAAACATTACCAGGACTTTGTATTTAATACACTGGGATCTGTAGATTCCATTGGGAGTACCCACAGTACATTTGTAATGGCTGAGGTGAAAAACAACCATGGAATTACTATATAATTAAAATGGAAATTGAGAACTGAAAATAGCGTTGTATGACCTGTTAAAGCATTCATCTTTATTTTCAATTCTCAATTTTTCAACTTCCCATTGTATCAGTTTCCTTTAAAATCCGGGCTTCGTTTTTCTATGAATGCCCCGATTCCTTCGTTGTGGTCTTCAGTAGTAAATAATTCACCAAATAGGGCCGCTTCCTGTTTTAACCCATCTGAGATGTGCAGTTCAGATCCGGTATTTAATGACTGCTTCGCTTTTGCAATGGCTATCGGCCCTCTTGCAGCAATAGTTTCTGCCAGCTTTTGAGCTTCCTTCAGCAATTCTTCCGGTGCAAAAACATGATTAACAAAACCAAAATCTTTGCATGCTTCTGCGGAATAGAATTCCCCTGAGAAAACCATTTCTCTTGCTTTGTATAGTCCAATAGCTCTTGGCAGGCGCTGGGTACCACCAAAACAAGGCAGCAATCCTAATGTCACCTCCGGTAATCCGAATTTTGCTTTTCCGCTGGCCAGAATAATGTCACATGATAATGCAAGTTCACATCCTCCTCCCAACGCAAAACCGTTTACAGCGGCTATTACAGCAAACGGCAGCTCTTCAATGGCATTAAAGGCTGTTTGTGCAGCGATAGAAAAAGCCTCTGCCTCTGCCGGAGTCATTGTCTGCATAGCTTTAATATCAGCCCCTGCAACAAATGCTTTTTCACCTGAACCGGTGATAATCAACACTCTGATATTTTTGTCTGATCTGATATCGTCAGCAAATGATTTCAATTCTTTCAAAACCTTTTCATTCAGGGAATTTAAGGCTTGAGGACGATTAATTGTTAACGTTCCGACAGGTCCGTCTTGTTCATATAATAATGTTTCGAAATTCATTTTTAAAGGTCTCTGTTTAGAAATTGAATAATGCTTGAAAAGTCTGTTTTTCCGTTTCCGGATTCACTCCACATTCTGTATAAGTTCAATGCGGTATTACCCAGAGGGGTGGATGTTTTGGTTTCCAATCCTGCTTCTGCTGCCAATCCCAGATCTTTTGTCATCAGATCAACAGCAAACCCACCTGAATAATTGCGTGAAGCCGGGGCATTTTCCATCACTCCCGGATAAGGATTATATACATCCAGGGACCAGTTTTTCCCGGAACTTTTCTGCATAATCTCACTTAAAACCTGAGGATCAAGCCCATGCTTCACTCCGAGATTGATCGCTTCCGAAGTCCCGATCATATGAATCGCCAGTAACATATTATTACAAATCTTTGCGACCTGCCCCGCACCGGATTCTCCGGCATGAAATATATTCTGCCCCATACATTTCAGTATTGGGCGTGCCTTTTCATAATCTTCCTGCTTACCTCCTACAATAAAGGTTAATGTTCCTGCCTGAGCACCGGCAGTACCTCCGGAAACAGGGGCATCTATCATTTTACAGCCTTTTGAAACAGCCCGTTTTGCTACAGTACGTGCTGTCACCGCATCAATGGTACTGCTGTCTATCAGTAGTGTATTGGGCTTCAGATTACCTATAAATTCTTCTGAGTATAGCGCTGCAACATGTTTTCCCGATGGCAGCATTGAGACTACAATATCAGCATCTTTAGCGGCAGCTGAAGCAGACTCTGCTGTCTGTCCTCCTGCAGCTGTTATTATTTTTAATGCTTCTTCTGACAGATCAAAACCAACAACGTTATGACCTTTTTTTATGAGGTTTAAAGCCATGGGGCCACCCATATTTCCTAATCCGATGAATGCTATATTTGACATAATTGAAAAATTATTAGTTGATAATTGAGAGTTTGTGTTGTAAAATTGAAAACTCCATGAAAACTTCACTAGAGATATTATGACCTACGGTACTTATATCTCCATTTTCAACTTTTCACTTCCTGTTCTCAATTCTCTAAAATAAGAGTCTATCCATTCTTTTGTAATTTCATCCAAAGTTGCCGGATGCCATTTCGGAGACATATCTTTATCTACCAATAACGCTCTTACCCCTTCTGCAAAATCGGGATGAATGCAACATTGGCATGACAGGTTCAGTTCAGACTGAAAAACTTCTTCGAGACTTAAGTTTTCACCCTCTTTCAGCTGTCTGAAAATAATATGTGCCGAACTTGGAGACCCTGCTTCAAAGCTCTTTATACCGTTGCTGATCCATTCATCCTGTTCATGATGACTGAGTAATATTTTCCTGAATTCTTCCACAGAGCTTACTTCTTCAAATTGTCTGATAAATGATTCATGCAGTGCTGCCTGAGATTCGGGAATGGAGATATTTTTTGATACCTCTTCCAGAATATGAGAAACGGTTTTGTAAGAAGCTCTGCTCCAATCTGCCTGTTGAAGGGCACTAAGAATAGCTTCTTTTGAGGAAGATTCTATATAGTAGTCAGCCAGCCCTAAATATTCACAGTCTGCACCATCCAGTCTTGCACCGGTTAATCCTAAATACATTCCGTATGCGGAAGGCATTTTATTCAAAAACCAGGTTCCTCCTACATCAGGATATAACCCGATTGTAATTTCGGGCATTGCCAGCTTACTTCTTTCAGTTACGATGCGGTGTGAAGCTCCTACCATCAACCCAATTCCGCCCCCCATCACAATTCCGTGTCCCCAAACAATCACAGGTTTCGGATAGGTATGAATAGCATAATCTACCTGATATTCTTTTGAGAAAAAATCAAAACAATCTTGTGGTACTTCTGCAGCATCCACCTCACGCTGTGCCATAATAGCATCGTATAATTTCCTTACATCACCTCCTGCACAGAATGCTTTTTCACCAGCTCCCTGAAGAAACAGACAGGCGACCTCATCGGATTCTTTCCAGTCTTCCAGAACTGTTTTCAGTTCTTTGATCATTTCCAGTGACAGCGAATTGAGCGTTTTCTCAGAATTCAGGGTAATGATTCCTACTTTATTTTTTATTTCTGTTAAGATTACATTCATTGCATTTATTTAAAGGTTGAAAATTGAAGATTATTATTGAGTTTAACAGTAATAATGCTCTTCATTAATAATAAATCGATTGATCACCTTATCTGGAGGGTAGCCCCTTCTTCAAGGATCTTTCTTGAGATCACAAGTTTCATAATTTCATTGGTTCCTTCTACAACCTGATGCACTCTTGCATCCCGCATCAGCCTTTCTACAGGAAAATCCTGAGTACATCCGTAGCCGCCCAGAATCTGAAGGGCTTCGTTACAGATATTAAAACTCATATCCGTGGCCAGTCTTTTTGCCATTGCACAATACGTTGTAGCGTTGGGATCTTTGGAATCAAGTTTAAAGGCAGCCAGCTGTACCATTTGACGGGCTGCAACCAGTTCTGTTACCATATCTGCCATTTTAAACTGAAGAGACTGAAACTGAGCCAATGATTTCCCGAACTGCTGTCTTTCGTGCATATAGCGCTGCGCCTGATTAATTGCCCCCTGCGCCGCTCCAACAGAGCAGGTACCGATATTGATACGGCCTCCATCCAATCCTTTCAGAGCAATTTTAAAGCCTTCTCCTAATGTACCTAAAAGATATTGTTCATCTACCTCTACATGATCCAAAAAGACAAAACGGGTAGGCTGCGTATTCCAGCCCAGTTTTTTTTCTTTCTCGCCAAAACTGATTCCCGGGGTATCAGCATGCACTACAAAAGCACTGATTCCTTTAGTTCCCGATTCTCCAGTACGGGCCATAACAATCAATATATCACTTTCCCCGGCTCCTGAGATAAATGCTTTGGTTCCGTTGATCCTATATTTATTTCCTTTTTTTACAGCAGTCGTCTTCAAACCTGCTGCATCTGAGCCTGAACCCGGCTCTGTAAGACAATAGGAACCCAGCAGCTTACCGGATGCCAGATCCGGGCACAATTCTTTTCTGATCTCATCATTCCCGAACTTATCCACCATCCACGAAACCATATTATGTATGGTAATATAGGCAGTGGTAGAGGGACAGGCTGCCGCCAGTTCTTCAAATATAATGGCAGCATCCAGCCGTGATAATCCCAGTCCTCCTGCTTCCTCACTGGTATATACACCGCAGAATCCCAATTCTCCGGCCTTCACAATAGCTTCTCTCGGAAATTTCTTTTCAGCATCCCATCCTGAAGCATAGGGAAACAGCTCTTTTTCAGCAAACTTTCTTGCAGCATCCTGAAATGCCAGCTGATCTTCATTTAGATTAAACTCCATAGTATTGAATTGAAAATTGAGAATGAATAATTGAAAGTAAAAAGTGGATGATTGAGTATTACAATGTTTCTCAATACCCTCCTTTTTCTTATTTTAAGTTGATCGTCATATTAACGCTTCCGCCTGGTACGTCTTCTTCAAACCAACGGGCAGTAATCGTTTTGGTTTCGGTATAAAAGCGAACTCCCTGTTTTCCATAGGAATGCAAATCTCCGAAGAATGATTTTCTCCATCCTGTAAAAGAAAAGAAGGGCAACGGAACAGGAATAGGAAGGTTTACTCCTATCTGCCCTACTTCAATTTCATGCTGAAATTTTCTTGCAGCAGCTCCGGAATTGGTAAAAATTGAAGTTCCGTTTCCATAAGGATTCTCATTGATAATTCTGATGGCATCATCCAGAGTTTCGGCTTTCAGCAATAACAATGCAGGCCCGAAAATTTCTTCTTTGTAAATATCCATATCTACAGATACGTTGCTAAACAAAGTAGCCCCTACAAAATATCCGTTTTCATACCCTTCCACAATACAGTTACTTCCATCCAGCAGAACTTCAGCTCCCTGATCATAAGCACTTTTAATCAGCCTTTCTACTTTCTCTTTGGATTGTTTATTGATCAAAGGTCCGAATGCCGCAGATTCATCCGACCAAACGCCAGGTTTGATCGTGCTTAAAGCGGTTTTGATTTCCTCTACCCAGTTTTGTGCTTCTCCAACCAATACGGCAACACTGATCGCCATACAACGCTGGCCGGCCGCACCACATGAAGCCCCCACCAGATTATTGATGACCTGGCTTTTATTGGCATCCGGCATTACGACCATATGGTTTTTTGCTCCGCCAAAAGCCTGAACTCGTTTCAGATTATCAGTTCCGGTACGATAAACATGCTCTGCAACAGGCACAGAACCTACAAAGGAAATCGCTTTAATTTCCGGATGATTCAGAATATGATTAACCTGATCTTTTGTACCGTGAACAATATTTAAAACACCTTTCGGAAAACCTGCTTCTAAAAACAGCTCCGCCATTTTCATAGAAGTCATTGGAGTCTGTTCTGAAGGCTTTAAAATAAAGGTATTGCCGCATGCAATGGCCATCGGAAACATCCACAAAGGAATCATGGCCGGGAAGTTGAAAGGTGTAATTCCTGCACAGACTCCAAGAGGCTGCACGTAGCTGTAAGTATCAACTCCTCTTGCTACATTTTCTACAGTCTCTCCCATCATCAGGGTCGGGATATTACAGGCATGTTCAACGACTTCTATACCGCGCCATACATCACCCATAGCATCTGCAAAGGTTTTTCCGTTTTCTCTGGAAAGGATTTCGGCAATTTCTTTTTGATGTTCTTTTAAAAGATGCTGATATTTGAGAAATAATCGTGCTCTTTCCGGTGTGGCAACTTCTTTCCAGGTTTTGAAAGCCTGGGCAGCAGCTTCAATAGCGTTGTCTATTTCAGATAATTCCGTAAGAGGAACTTCTGCAAGGATCTCCTGTGACGCAGGGTTTTCTACAGGAAGATAGTTTTTCGATGTACTTTCTGTAAAATTTCCATTGATTAATATTTTTATTTTTTGTGACATAGTTTTTTAATTTGAAAGAACCGTTGAAAATTCGTTGAAAAAATAATGGAGAATTGATCATCTTCAAAAAATATGGACTATTTATTAAAAACTGTTTTTGATTTCAATTCTCCATGTTTTATTTTAAATGACTAAAAGGTCTACAAAGTCATTGACGTTAAGATTGACTAAGGTGTCATAATCTAATGAATTTTCAAGGATAATTCTCTGCTGTTTCTCCGGGAAGATACGGGCAAGATTGATCTTGTATTTCCTGATCAGCTCAGGAATCCCTTCCTCTCTTCTGCGTTTGTGGCCAATAGGATATTCTACTACTATTTCGTCTAAAACAGTCCCGTCATTAAGTTCTATTGTCATCGCATTCGCAATGGAACGTTTTTCAGGATCATGATAATCTTTGGTAAACTGTAGGTCTTCCACACACTCAATTTTATCACGAAGGATATCAATTCTTGGGTCTGATGCGATGTTATCTTCATAATCAGAAGCGGTAAGTCTTCCGTAGATCAGTGGTACAGCAACCATATACTGAATGCAGTGGTCGCGGTCAGCAGGATTGTTTAATGGTCCTTTTTTGTCGATAATTCTTATCGCTGCTTCGTGAGTACGGATGGTTACTTTTTTAATATCATTTGTTGTTTTTCCAAGGTCTCTCAATGTATTATGAAGCGTCATTGCAGCTTCTACTGCCGTCTGGGAGTGGAATTCTGCCGGGAATGAAATTTTAAAGAGTACATTTTCCATTACATAAGAACTGTACTCTCTCTGGAATTTGAATTCATTTCCTTTGAATGATACGTCATAGAACCCCCATGTTTTTGCAGTTAACACAGACGGATAGCCCATTTCTCCTGTTTTTGCGATGAGTGCAAGACGTACAGCTCTTGAGGTAGCATCACCTGCTGCCCATGATTTTCGGGAACCGGTATTAGGAGCATGGCGGTACGTTCTTAGAGACTGCCCGTCCACAAAAGCCAATGATACGGCATTGATAATTTCATCACGGTTTAATCCGATCAGTTTTCCAACAACTGCTGTGGAAGCCAGCTTTACCAGTAAAACGTGATCCAATCCAACTTTATTGAATGAATTTTCCAATGCCATTACGCCCTGGATCTCGTGAGCCATGATCATTGCTTCCAGCACCTGTTTCATTTTTAAAGGAGCTTTTCCGTCTGCAATATTGGTTCGGGATAACCAGTCTGCGGTGGCTAAAATTCCTCCAAGGTTATCAGAAGGATGTCCCCATTCTGCAGCCAGCCACGTATCATTGAAATCAAGCCAACGGATAATTGCTCCGATATTGAATGCCGCCTGCACAGGATCCAACTGGAATTGGGTACCCGGCACTTTTGCTCCGTGAGGAACTACTGTACCTTTTACGATAGGTCCTAAAAGTTTTGTACATGCCGGATAAGTCAATGCTTCCAGACCACAGCCGATTGTATCCAAAAGACAGTAATGTGCTGTCTTCCATGCTAAGTCATTTTTAATTTCATAGTGTAGAACATAGTCTGCAATGTCTATCAATACCTGATCAGGTTGTGGTCTTTCGTTTGAGATGTGTGAACTCATTTTTTTATCGTTGAAAATTTTAATTAATTAAAAGTTAAGAGTGAAAAATTGAAAATGAACTATTATTTTTCATTTCCCCTTCTTGTGTTGTGTGCTATTTTCGGTCAGTGATGGACACAAATTCTTTGTTTTCGGGTCCTGTATAGTTGGCACTTGGACGGATAATCTTACCGTCCTGTCTCTGCTCTATAATGTGGGCACTCCATCCCGTCACTCTTGAAATCACAAATAACGGAGTAAACATCAATGTCGGTACCCCCATCAAGTGGTAAGAGACCGCGGAGAACCAGTCCAGGTTCGGGAACATTTTCTTTTCTTCCCACATTACAGTTTCCAGCCTTTCAGCGATATTATACAGCAGCATATCTCCTGCTTCTTCGGAAAGTTCTTTGGCAACCTTTTTAATGACTACATTCCTCGGATCCGAAATGGTATACACCGGATGTCCGAACCCGATAATCACTTCTTTATTGGCAATACGCTGGCGAATATCACTTTCTGCCTCATCAGGAGCATTATAGCGGCTTTGAATTTCAAATGCCACTTCATTGGCACCTCCATGTTTGGGTCCTCTTAAAGCACCGATTGCGCCTGTAATGGCGGAATAAATATCGGAACCGGTTCCTGCAATCACACGGCTGGTGAAGGTAGAGGCATTAAATTCATGTTCCGCATACAGGTTTAATGAAATCTGCATTGCTCTTACCCAGGCATCTGAAGGTTTCTTGCCATGCAGCAGGTGAAGAAAATGTCCCCCGATGGTATCATCATCAGTTTCTACATTGATCTCCTTTCCATTATGGGTATAATGATACCAGTACAACAGTCCTGAACTGAATGAGGCCAGCAATTTATCGGCAATATCTCTTGCTCCGGCAATATTATGATCGTCTTTTTCCGGCTGGATACTTCCTATCGCAGAGACCATCGAACGCATAACGTCCATCGGGTGAGCTGCTGCAGGGATACTCTTCAGGATATTTCGCACAGAATGCGGTAATCCTCTCAGAGATTTCAGCTTGGCTTTATAATTTTTCAATTGTGCTCCTGTAGGCAGCTGACCATAGATTAAAAGGTAGGCTACCTCCTCAAATTCTGCTTTTTCTGCCAGATCCAGAATATCATATCCTCTGTAGTGGAGATCATTTCCACTTTTTCCGACACTGCAAAGTGCAGTATTACCTGCTGCTACCCCTGAAAGCGCTACGCTTTTTTTAGGTTTAAATGTGGGTTCACTGTTAGTTGACATTATCAATTATTTTGTTTAAAAAGGTTGTCTAATTTTTGTTCGTAATCGTAGTATCCAATACTTTGATAGAGCTCTTCTCTGGTTTGCATTGTATCCAGTACATGAGCCTGAGTTCCGTCTTTTCGAAGATGTTCATATACATTTTGAGCGGCTTTGTTGGCAGCGCGGAAAGCAGAAAGCGGATAAAGGGCAAGCCCTACCCCTGCATTTTTTAACTCTTCCACAGTATACATTCTGATCATTCCGAATTCGGTAATATTGGCCAGAACAGGGATTCCTGTAGCTTCAACAAATTTTTTGTAAAAGCTGAGATCAGGAACAGCTTCAGCAAAAATAAAGTCTGCTCCGGCTTCTTTGTAAGCCACTGCTCTTTCCAATGTTTTGTCCAGTCCTTCATTGGCAAAAGCATCAGTACGGGCACCAATGACAAAATTTTCATCAGTACGGGCATCTGCGGCAGCTTTCAGCCTGTCTACCATTTCTTCTTTGGTTACCACCTCTTTACCCGGACGGTGCCCGCATCGCTTTGCACCTACCTGATCTTCAATATGGAGTGCCGCAGCTCCGGCTTTAATCAATGATTTTACAGTTCTTGCAACATTAAATGCGGAGGGGCCAAATCCCGTATCAACATCCACCATCAGGGGAAGGTCACAAACATTGGTGATACGCTGAACATCAATCAGTACATCTTCCAAAGTAGTAATCCCTAAATCCGGAATTCCTAAGGAACCAGCTGCAACGCCTCCTCCTGAAAGATAGATTCCATTGAAACCTGCCTGCTGTGCCAGCAGCGCATGATTGGCATTAATCGTTCCCACAATCTGAAGCGGACTTTCTTTTCGCATAGCCTCCCGAAATTTCATACCGGGAGATTTCAAACTTTCACTTGTAGTCATTATAATATTTATTGTTTTGTTGAAATTTGTTCATAGAAAAATGTGTACAGGCACAACAATATGCATCGGCATTCCATGATGCGATGGTAAAAATGGGATCATCAGAAAGAAACCGATTGTTTTTAATCGTTTTTTGTACTCTGAAATTCGGGTGAGCACCTTCTCTGCAAACTGATATATTCATCGGTCTGTAGCTCCTGCATAAATAATCTAAATCGAATAGGTACACTTTTTGACTTTTTATATTGATTAAATCCTTACAAAAAGTTCCTGATAAGCTTCACAGTGCCTGTGGAGAGAAAAATATGGAAAAGGAAAATACGACGAACCACAAAGTAATCAAAGAGCATACTGCCCCACTACTTACTGTATCACAAAATAACAAGAGCTGACAAAATATATTGATCCCACTGTTATCCATATCGTATCATACCTGACTATAAGCTTCAGACCGCGAAAGCATCGTCAATTCGAAAATAGGCAGGTCTCCTGACTTGTAACAGTTTTTATCGTCCTTCCCATATAACCAGGTATACAGTGGACCTTTTTTGATAAAAACCTTGATGTTACTTACAGTTGCGCGACAGTTCGTGATTTGCACACGATTCCCTTTTAATACACAGCTAAGTGTAACCA
>JASLCD010000073.1 GCA_030146295.1 Chryseobacterium sp. | reverse complement strand
AAAATAACACTAATGTTATTGCTTTTATCAAGAACTATGCCCAATCCATTTTTTTCGGACATTGTTTTGATGGCTCCCCAGATCTGATCCTGAAAAGGCAAAACCAGGTTTGTTCTCAGTTTTGTAATTTCACCGTTAGCTCCAAAACGTAAGCTAGTAGTCGTTTTAATATTTTTGTCAAGGTCTACAACTTCTTTTTCTCTCAGTTTAAGCTGATCACCTATCAATAATACTTTTTCACTTTCAAAAGCAGCCTTTTTTCTTTCATATTCAGATTGAAGACTTTGAAGTTCTGACTCCCAGGTATCGATCTGAGAATTAAGTCTTGCTTCAGCTTCTTTATACTGAGGTAATTTATTTAAAATTTCATTAGTATCCACCACTCCTATTTTCTGGGCATTGCTGAATCCAAAAAGCAAAAGTAATGCGAATGTAAAAGTTATTTTAAAGTGCTTCATATCTGTAATTATAATGTTTGGTTCATCAAGAAGTGGTTACGCCATCCTGACTTATCACCTGATAATGTCTTATCCAGACCAAGCGCAAAGTCAAATCCGATCAATCCGAATGCTCCCATATATACTCTTACTCCGACTCCGACTGATCTTTTCAACTGGAATGGGCTGTATGTGCTCCATGAGTTCCATACGTTACCACCTTCAGCGAATGTCAATGCGTAGATTTTTGCAGTCTGACTCATTGAGATCGGATATCTTAATTCTAAAGTAAATCTGTTATAGATTGTACCTCCTCCTCTTTGTGTAATATCTTCTGCCTGGCCTCCTTCTGTAGTAGCATTTTCATAACCTCTTAAAGGAATCAATTCTCTACCGTCATATCTACCTCCGAAAAGACCTGTACCTCCCATATAGAATCTTTCAAATGGCGGAGCTCCAAGTTTGCTGTTATATCCGTCCATGAATCCCATTTCTACAGAAGATCTCAAAACAAGTTTTCCAATGATTTCATTGTATACATCTGCCTTGAACTTAATCTTATAGAATTCCATCCACTTATATTTGTCTATGGCTGACATTGTGGAATAATCTTTCTTTTTAAACAATGAGTATGGAGGAGTCAGTTTTGCTGAAAGCTCAATATTGGATCCCATTGTAGGGAAGATTGGGTCGATACCGGCTGAGTTTCTGCTCAATCCTAAGTTGACACTAAAGTTATTGGCAGTACCATTGTTTTCTGTAGTATCTCCAAACTGGAATGGATAGTTATTGAAGTCATACTTCTGGAACTGTAATCCTGTATAAAGCGAGAAATAATCATCCGGCCAGTTCAATAGTCTGTTCAGACCTGCTGAAGCTGAGAAAATATTCAATTTCTGAGCTGCTCCGTACTGATCTGTATATCTTACTCTGGAGTTGTTCAAACTTACAGAAAGGGCTGTTGCTCTTGTACCAAATAGCCAAGGTTCTGTGAATGATACTCCATAGTTCTGGAAGTACTGTCCTGCCTGAACCTGAATAGAGAAAGTTTGCCCGTCTCCCTGAGGTACTGGTTTGAAGTCTTTAAACTTAAGGAAGTTCTTTAATGAGAAGTTATTAAAGGTTAATCCTAAAGTACCGATGAAGCTGTTACCTCCGTAACCAGCCTGCAGCTGTACCTGAGAAGATCCTTTTTCTACCAGTTTCCAATTGATATCAACGGTATTATCCACTTGGTTTGGCTGAATATCCTGTCCGATCTGCTGAGGGTCAAAGAATGACATCCCTGCTAAATCGAAATATGTTCTTTTAATTTCTGTTTTCTTGAACAGCTCTCCCGGTTTGGTTCTCAGAGCTCTAAGAATTACGTGGTCATGGGTTGTTGTGTTCCCCTGCCATGATACTTTATTCCAGGTAGCCTGTTCTCCTTCGTTAATTCTAACTTCAAGGTTTATAGCATCTCCGGATACTGATTTTTCAACAGGTGTTACATTGGAGAAAAGGTAACCATTGTTCATGTAAACAGATTTGATATCTGAATCATCTTCTTTACCACCGTCTTCTCCTACTTTTTTGTTGAATCCTACTGCATCGTAAATATCTCCTTTCTTGTATCCAAGTAATCTCTGTAAATATTCTGTAGAGTATACTGTATTCCCAGTGAACGTAACGTCCCCGATGTAATATTTTTTACCCTCGTTAAGTTTTACATTGATTTCGTAGTTATTTCTTTTGTTTCTCCATACTGAGTCTGAAACGATTTTTGCGTCTCTATATCCCAGGGAGTTATAATAACTGATAAGCCCCTGCTTATCTTCCTGATATTTATCTTCAATGAATTTTGAGGATTTCAAAATACCTCCGATACCGAAACGTTTTTGTTTTGTTTCTTTGAAAGCTTTGTTTCTAAGCTTACTATCGGTTACATTTTCGTTCCCTTCAAATTCAATATGATCAATCTTAATTCTTTTTCCCTTTTCTACATTAATAGTCCAGTCTACTAAAGCGGGATCTCCTGCATTTACTTTATCCTGAATGCTGATTTTGGCATCTGCAAAACCTTTTTTAATATAGTCTTTAGGGACATTCGTTTTAAGACTAGAAACTAAGTTTTGAGTAATCTTGGTTCCTGGTTTAAGGTTGTTATCCTTTGCCAGCTTTTCACTCTTAGATTTACCAATTCCTTTTCCTGCGAATTTCACTTCTCCAAGTTCTTTCAGATCCTGCAGGTAAAATTTCAGAACGATTGTTTGTCCTTCAATGCTTTGAACATAAACCTCCACTTCAGAAAAAGATTGGGTATCCCAAAGTTTTTTAACAGCATTGCTGATTTTCTGTCCTGGAATGTCTACACTTTCTCCTTTTGTAAGGCCTGTAAATCTTAAGATCTGAGCTGGTGTATATTTTTTTACCCCATCTACAACGATGTCTTTAAGTGTATAAGTGCCTGCCTCATTTTCTGCATGAACAGCATTATTTACTTTTGTGCTGTCTTGTGGAGTTACTTGTCCATAAAAATGTGCAGAAGCAGCAAACATAATGATGGGTAATAGTCTAAACT
>JASLCD010000058.1 GCA_030146295.1 Chryseobacterium sp. | reverse complement strand
AAATGAAACCCAATATATTTTTTACAGCAGACCATCATTTTGGTCACGAAAATATTATAAAATTCTCAGAAAGACCCTTTGAATCTCTGGACCATATGAATGAAGAGCTCATTAAAAGATGGAATGAGAAAATTGAACCCGGCGACACTGTCTACCATCTGGGAGATATGAGTTTAGGAAAACCGGACTTTACAAAAGAGATTTTGGACAGGTTACATGGTAATATCCATTTGATCAAAGGTAATCATGAAGGGGCAGCTTTAACTTATCCCAAACGATTTGCCTCCATCAGAGATTATCACGAACTGAAAATTGATGAAGCAGATAACAGCAGCGGGAAACAGAAAATTATTCTTTTTCACTACGCCATGCGTACCTGGAATGGCTCTCATCGCGGGGTATGGCAGTTATACGGCCACTCACACGGAACATTACCGGATGACGAGATGGCACTGAGTTTTGACGTGGGGGTAGATTGTCACAATTTTTACCCGGTTTCCTATGAGGAAGTTAAAGAAATAATGAAAAGGAAAAAATGGACACCTTCATTTGCTCCAAGAAACTAATAACAATAGAAAGGAAGTGCAGGAGTGATAGAAGTTATGATTTATCTGACTTCTGGCTTCCAATTTCTAAAAGAAATCATGAAAACAACCAATGAGATTATCATTATCGATCTGGAAGCTACATGCTGGGAAAACGACAGGGTTCCCATCGGGCAGAAAGTCGATATTATAGAAATAGGGATTTGCCAATTAAACTTAACATCAAAAGCAATTTCCCGAAAACAAAGCATCTATGTAATTCCCGAGCGGTCGGAAATCAACAGCTTCTGTACAAAACTGACCGGAATTACCCCGCAGCTGATAGACGAAAAAGGAATCTACTTTGAAGAAGCCTGTGAAATGATCAGGGATGAATACCATTCGGCACCCCTTACCTGGGCCGGGTATGGCAACTTCGATGGAGAGCAGATCATGGAACAATGTGACTGGCTCGGGATAAGAAACCCTTTTTCAGCACATTACCTGAATGTGATGTATGAATTCAAAAGACATTTCAGACTGCATAAATCAATAGGACTTAAAAGAGCCCTGAGCCATCTGAATATGGATTTTGAAGGTACCCATCACAGCGGAGCAGATGATGCTTATAATACAGCCAGAATTTTAAGTAAGATTCTATAAATAGTAATTCGGATGGAAGGCTGGTATAACAGGAATTATGACATTTTCCTGAGAAGATCTTCCATTCTTTAAAACAATTTTAAACAAGTGAAAACAACAGAAAATATATTAATCATAGACCTTGAAGCAACATGTTGGGAGAACCGACCGCCAAGAGGCCAGGAAAGTGAGATCATTGAAATAGGGGTATGCATCATGAATGCAAAGACCGGTAAGATCTCCAAAAATGAAGGGATTTTAATAAAGCCCCAATATTCAAAAGTAAGCCTGTTCTGTACGGAGCTTACCACCCTTACCCAAAATATGCTTGATAATGAAGGTATCATGCTGGATGATGCATTCGATATCCTGAGAGCAGAATATGATTCCGAAGAACTTACGTGGGCCAGCTACGGAAACTATGACCTGAATATGCTTCAGGATCAGGCAAGAAGATTCTGCACAGATTATCCTATGAGTGATGATCATATCAATGTAAAAACCTTATTTGGTGAAATTCATCCCACCATCAGAAAAAGTGTTGGGATGCAAAGAGCTTTGGGCGAATTGGGTTTTGCGCTGGAAGGTACGCACCACAGAGGTGTGGACGATGCTAAAAACATTGCAAAGATTCTGCATTGGTGTCTTCAAAAGTCCTAATAAAATTATTAAAATTCATATATTTAAATATCTTGAATCGTAATAAATGACTGAAAAATATAATATCCTGGAGCACATGAGAATGCGCCCTGGAATGTATGTTGGTTTTCTGAACCATTTTGGCTATAATGAATTAATAAGCTGTTTCATTAAAGATTTTATCAGAGCACATATTTACGATATTACTTTCATCCTGAAAAAAGATAATAGATTGGTTATAAAATGGACCAGTTATAAAAAAACGCTTTTTAATACGGAAGTCATAAAGAAGATTCATCAGTATCAGCAAGAACCATTTTATCTATCATTGGCGGGTATTATTGCACTGACAGAGTGTTCTACGATTGAGATTAATGGTTTATGTGTGCTGCAATCAGAAAAAGGAAACTTTGACGTTTTGGACAGCATCAATTATATGAATGAGGAAGAGCCCTGTAGTTGGACGATTGATTTCGTGCCTGATCAAGATATTTTTAAAGATTTGATATTGAATTATCAAGTTTTGAATAATGTGTTCAGAAGATTTTCTTTTTTGGATTCAAATATGAAAATAAAAAGTATTGATGAATCTAGAGATGAACAACAGATCAATATTTTTCATTACCCTAATGGTTTAGCAGAGATCATCAATTATGAAATGGAAAAGAGGCTGCAGTATAATTTCTTTTTTTTCACATTGAATTTTCTCAAAAAAACAGAATATTCATATTCGGTAGCATTTGCCTTTGCAGATAGTCAGGTCTTTCAACCTAAAATCAAGATATATGCAAATTATCAAGAAACTCTTTTGGGGGGATCTTTGCTGGACGGAATTATGCAAGGATTCAAGATGTCTTTGAGAGAAGAAGCCGTAAAGAGAAGTATGAAATTAAATATAAGCACAGCTAAACTTAAAAAATACCTGTTGCTTTATAGTTCTGTACAAGGAGAACTTATATTCTTAGGTTCAACAAGATGGAAGCTTGGAACTCCGAAAGTACAGGTGGAAATTAAGAACTTTATGTATGAGGAGCTAAAACTTTATTTTGCCAATAATGAAGATAAGGCAATTCGTATTCTACAAATTTTGCAGGATGAATAGTAAAAGGCTCCCTTTAATAGGGGAGCTTTTTGTTGATATGACAGACAATACTTTCACTGATTGTGTTATGTAATTCCTCCGGAATCGAATGTCCCATTCCCTCAATGAGAACAAACTCTGCATCCGGAATAGAATCTGCGATATCTTTTCCGCACTCAGGATGAAAGATCAGGTCATCTGCTCCGTGAATAACCAACGAAGGAGCCGTTATTTTTTTCAACATTTCAGGATCATACCGGAAAGAACCCATGGCTAAAAGCTGTCGGATAATACCATTTTTTGTTTTAGAACGTACAAGCTCCTCATCAATCATCATCACCTCCTGGTCTGCATCAAAATGATATCCGGAACCTGAAATTTTCTCAGCGAAATGTATTTTATCTCTGAAATACTCTTCTCTGTGAAGAACAGGATCACCGGACGGCTTCATCATCATAGCCATAATATCAGAGTCTGGCTTGGGAAGCGCAGGATTCAGAGATGTGGACATGATAATTGTAAGACTCATTACTCTTTCAGGATAGAAGGAACCCAGCAGCTGGGCAATAATTCCCCCCATTGAACGTCCCGCAATATGAGCTTTTTCAATGCTTAAATAATCCAGTAAACCGATTACATCATTTGCCATATCCATTAATGAATAAGGAATACCTTCCTTACTGAGTGCCGCAAATATTTCTTCAATCCCTTTATCAGAAGGAATATCATTTTTAGTATTGTAAACCGTGCCTCCAGCATCTCTGTTGTCAAAACGGATAACTCTGAAGCCTTTTTCCACCAGAAGATCACAAAATTTACGATCCCAACGGATCATCTGACTCCCTAATCCGGAAATCAGGATTAAGTTTCGCGAATTTCCTTCACCAAAAATTTCGTAGCATAAGTCGATATCTTTTATGCGGATTGTTTCCATAGAGATCAATATAATTCCACGTTACTTTCTGAGACCACTTTCTGCTCAGCTTTCTGTATCTCCTGACGGTAGTTGATATACTCATTATTCTGATCAGGGACAATCATGGCAAATTCAAAAGTAAAAACCTCACTTCCGGATTCAGTCCAATCCTTCTGTAACTGCGCATGGATAAACGACCCTCCGTTTAGAAGGAACTTCATTCTATTCACCAGTGCTTCCATATTTAAAGAAGCCTGTATAAACTGTTTCCCATTCAAAGTATTGGTAACAGCCAGAACGCCCATCGTTGTTTGATGATCCTTCGCCTTTTCTCTGAGCTGCTTTTTTATTATATTTTTCATAGATTCATTATTGTATATTTCCTCCCAGATCAAATAAAAGATCGGTGATTGTTTGCATAGATTTATACTTTTTAGATGTCAGTATTTCTTTGGTAATGTGCTCGGCACTTCGTTTAGCCTCTTCAAATATCTTTTTGCCATTAGGGGTGATGACTACATAGCTCACACGGGCATCTCTTTCATTGGATTCTCTCGCTACAAGCCCTGTTTTTTCCAACGGGTTCAGTAATCGGGTCACTCCGGATGCAGTAATACCTATTTTTTCAGCAAGATCTATCCTTCTCATCTTACTCTCCGATGAAGAACTGAGGATGTAAAGGATCACAAAGTCATTGAACCCCAGGCCGTGTACACTCAGTGAGTCAAATTTCCGGGAAATTACAGACTGCAGTTTATTAATGTTTATTAAGAATAATAATTCTGTGCTTATCATTGAGAAGTGTTTGAGTTGTCAAGTATTTTTATTTTGCAAATATATAAAATTTAATGAATTAGAATCCTGTTTTTTATATTTTAAATAAAATTAACGTATCTGTATCATATAATGGTTTTCTCATAAGGCATTGTAAATTCTAAAATTAAGACACCAAATAATGTGTAAATGTCAAAATAGAGAGTCTTTAGCCACTTTTTTATTAATATATCTTTAAACAGGGAATTGTTTTTGCGTTGCCAAAGTGATGGTAGAAGTTGTTTTATTAACTTAATATTTTGTTAAAAAATTCACTTTAAAGGGATAATTTACTGTCTGTCAGTCATTTTTTTTTATTTTAGCTGATAAGAATGAATTTATGCTTATTGATGAAGGTTTTAAGACAATATATTTAAACTATAAAATAAAGGAGATGGTTCCTTTTCTTAAAAAGCTTACACCAAAAGATAAAAAAGAAGTTGTTGCACTTTTAAGAAAACATAGGAATAAAAAACGGAGCTGCAATACGATTTCTGTATTAGCTTCTTTGATTTGCTGCAAAGCGGGAAATGAGTACAATGACAAATCCGGACATAATGTGATACCGGCTTACCTTGTCGACGATTTCTTTGAAACCTGCCATCCTGAAAAGACCTCTTTTTTGAACAATATATTCAATTCTTATCAGAGTGTTTATTTTAATAGCCTGATCAAAATTGTGAATTGGAGACTCCGTTTTTCAGGATCTTTTTTTTCAAGGAAAAATAATGGGATTTTGTCAGGGGTTGTATATCAGTTTGATATCGATGCTGAAATGGAAATTTCGGATGTCCGGATGAAGCTGGATTTACCTTCCAAGAAGAAGCACTGCTTATTCCTTTCTTCGGGACTGTTTAATAAATTCATAACACTCTCTGGTACGGCTTTTGAAGCCTTACCAAACAAGGCAGTTTCGGATGATTTTAAGGTACAGGTAGTGGGAAGAATGAACAGTAAAAAGGTCAGTTTTGAATGGACATTTGTAAGAAAATTTACAGGAAGTGTTTTAAAACTTATCCATCTGATTTCCAGTTGTAATATTACTATTAGAAAACTGCTGATACCCATTTTTTTAGTCGGTGAAAAATCAGTTTTTAATGGTAAAAAACCTCCGGAGCTTTATCATGACCGATAAAGCAGAACCAAACAAAACCGCTATGGGACCGTTGAAAAAATGGAAAAAATGAATAACCTGAAACAAATTTATACATCAAATTAGAAGCACATGAAAGAAAGACTTTATGAGATCCTTAATGAGGAAAAAATACATGAGATCATCCCTTTTCTACAACAGCTTAGTATAGAAGAAAGAAAAACACTGGTACCATCAATAAAGAAGATGGACCGCGAGATCAGCAAGATTGTAATGACTAAAAACTCCTACCACACGGCAGGATCCGTAAGTCAGCATTCCATTATTGATATTGCTTCATTTGTATGTATGGATAAAAAGAATTTCGGTAAAAATTACTGGAGTCTTTTCCGTAATGCAGAGCAGACAGAGCAGATATTAGAGTGGGGATGCCCGGAATGGTTTTCAGACTTTATCAATGAATCTGTAGAAGCTGAATTTACAGCATTTAACTATAAGGATATTTTAGGATGGACAGAGAAAGGTTATGTACAGCCAAAACCGGAATTGCTGGGGCACCATCTGAGCAATTATCCGGCTGAGCTGGACCGCCACCCAGAAACCCTTAATACCCACTTTTGGTATTTATGTGAATATCCTTCCAAATCTTTACCCTTCCGTAAAGAATGGTTTCCTATCGTTCAGAAACTGATTACAGAAAAAAAGATTGAAAGAAAAAGATTTTTGAAAGAATGCCTTCTGGCTTCCAACAGAAACTTTAATAAGAATGTAACAGGCTGGTTTATGGATGCGTTTACCTCATTAAGACCAACAGAAGAAGAGCTGTCTGAGCTGCAGGATGAATTGCTTGCAGGACTGGCTTCCCCACAGTCAAAAGCCGTGAATACCATATTATCACATTTGAAAAAAATTGTGGCAGTTCATGATTTTAAAAACGAGGAATTTTCACACTATCTTCCGAATTTACTGAGCTCGGAAGTAAAGACAGTTGTGGTGTCCAGTTTGGTTCTGACCGAAAAAATATTCCAGAGAAAGAAAATAGATCCCGAGATGTTGGGAATGGCTTTAAGCACAGCATTTGTCAGCAAAGATGATGGCATACAGTCAAAAACGGCGAAGATCATTCTGAAATACATTCCGGCTTCAGAAAATATGATAGAGGCACTTTCCCATTATTCAGACAATATACTGACCAATGTACGCCCTCTTTTGATAAAGTACATTGAAGAAAAACAACCGGAACTGGAGGCAATAGCTTCTGAAAAATTATCCCTGACAACAGAAGAAAATGCGGTGAAGGTACTTCAGAGCTTTGAAGATCTGATGTTTTATCTTCCTCTTGCCATGGATGATCCGTACAGCCATCATTGTGATATTGCTTTGGCAGGATTTATTCGTTTTGCCACTGATGTAAATGCTGAATCTGTGAAATTAATAGAACCGGTATTTTTAAAAGCCTGTAAAACAATTGCGAAATGGGAAGTTCCCTATCTGAATGTTTTACTGTGTAATGCCATTATCAATTATGGCTTGGATCTGTTGGAGAAATTTCCGATTCAGCTTAAAAACCTGGAGAAAATTTATCATAAGACCCAAGAAGAGGAAGCCGCAAGAGAATCTTACTCCAATTATCAGAAAAAACTGGGGCCGATTGAAAATGTCGGAGCAGACTGCCCTGCCAGAATCGCTTTTAAAGAGATTGCCATATATGCTTGTGAAAAAATAAAATCCGGAGATAAGATTCCATTATTGTTTCCTGTTACCCATGCACCATGTTGGATTTCCCCTGTCACACTGGTGGAAAGATTGGAGAGTTATCAGAATAATAATGTAGAACCCCATCATCTGGATATTCAGCTTGCGTTACAGCGTTGTGCTTTAGACAATACTTCAGAAGCTATCATAGAAGCTGAAAAAAGATTAAAAGGAGAATATAAGGAGCTGTTGCTTTTCTTCTTTGGCAAAAATGCTAAGCCGGAAGGAAAATTTGAACACCCTTCATGGTGGATGACTGCAGGCATTACCCGTTCGCCGGAGATCGTGTTTGAAGAATTCAGCAGTTTCGGGTATGATGATATTCCTGTAGAATTTTTTTCAGGGTCTTACAAATGGAAAACCATAGACAATAAGAAAAACTCATACTACCCTGTAGAGCTGAAGATTGTTATTCCTAAGTATCATCTTCAAAAAAGGAAAGCACCTCTATTTGTGGAGTATTTTGTTGCAGAACAGAAAGAACTTATCGAAATTCCTGCATTGATGCTGTGCTTTCCGAATACTCCGGCAAATGCTTTGGCAAAAGTAATCAAACACTGCCTTTTCTTTTCTGGAATTGCCGAAGTCTATGAGAGAAGCCTGGTTTTGAATACAGCAAATGCACTGTATCAGATCAAAAAACCTTTGGACGATATCGGATATCTGTTTTTAGGAACTATTTTTCTGGACAGTGATAAGACGATCCGTGGAACAGCAGCTGAAATATGGCTGGAACATGTTTCCTCACAAACAATGGATAACGCATGGCTGGGAAGGGTAATCGGTCTGCATGAAAAACTGGAATGGGCACCTGTTAAAAGATTGACAGATCTTATGCAGCATCATATGCTGAATGTCAGTAAGAATCATAATATTGCTCTTGAAGAATTGATTTCCAATATATTGCTTCAAATGGAAACCCCGGTTACCAATCTGAAGAAAATTCTGGAAATCTACCATGAAGTACTGGCTTTGAATCATTCAGAAGCCCATAGAGAGGTGATTGGAAAATTAAATACCTGGAAAGAAAACTCGAGTCTGAAAAAAATCTGTAATCTTCTTCTGAAAAAATAGATTATGGGAGATACGCTTATTTACAACTATTCAGGAGCATCCTCTTTAGTAAGGAGAGATGTACTTGAAGAACTGTTTCTCGCCAAATACAGTGAGATTCATAAAAATACTGATGCTCCATGTTTTTTCTGGGGAAATGTCGGCCAGCCTTTTATTTTAGCGCGATGTCTGATTACACTTTCCAATATTGTGAAATCCAGCTTTAATCTGTCTCCGTTTCAGTTGGCACTTCTTAAAGATCCGATAGTAACAGCCGGAAATCAGAGATTACGCTTTGAAGGTTTTTCTCATTGTGCCGGAGTGTATGCTAGAGTAGATGTACTCCCTGAGGGGTTGGAAGGTGAATTTCTGGAAAACGGAACTACGAATGTAGATTTTAATCAGCCTATGATAAACGCCTTGGGAAGCATCCGCCCGAATGAAAAAATTATGCTTTCCATTGGTGAAAAAGAAGTAGGCCTGTACAAAGAAGAAGAAAAAGTAATAGAGAGAAAAATCCCTTTGCCGGCAAAATGGATCAAAGGGCTGGGAACGGTTCAGGTTTATCTATCTGAATCTGAAAAACGCCATACTTTCAATAAAATTCAGACACAGCAGCTATTCCGGGGAATGCCGAAAGGAGTAGTAAAATCCGATTATTATTTGATTGTGAGAGGAAATAAGCCTATTTTTTCTCCCGTAAAATCTGCGGATTCGGTCTGCATAGGCGGTCTTCACAGGCTGCGCCTTTTAGAACCTCTGCTTCCGTATATTGATTGTATGACAGTCTTTTCGCACTCTAACAGGCAGTCTACAACGTGGCAGCTTTATATGGGGCATATCAGATTCAGCTTTTCTTTGTCAAGAGAGTGCTGGAGGGGGTTCTCCGGAGAAGGAGCAGTCTTGGAAAGCCTGGTTGCTGATGTTTCTGATGAATGGATTGATGCTCTGGATAAATATGCTTATGCTAATCAATCCTTTAATCCAGCCATGCTTGCACTGGAAGAGAATCTGAGTTTCAGCAAAACCGATAATATTACAGGAAGACTCGCCACCATGGGATTATTGGGGTATGACCTTGATGATCAGGAATTTTTCTACCGCAGGCTTCCTTTTAAACTAAACCGTATCATCGGTCTCAATCCCCGTTTAAAAAATGCCGAAAAGTTGATAGAAGACGGAAAAGTAGAAATTTTAAATAACAATAAAGAAAGAACAGAAGCCAGAGTAGAAGGAACCGGTGTACACCATACAGTAATCATTGAAGAAGAAAAAGAAAGATGTACCTGTGAATGGTTCAGTAAATATCAGGGAGAAAGAGGGCCCTGTAAACATGTGCTGGCGGTGAAGAAACTGGTAAGCAGTTAAAAGCCGCTTTTAGCTGATTTTATTACGTGCTGACAATCGCAAAGGCGCAAAAACTTTGTTGAATAAGAATCCGATTTTGATCTCCGTCTATGATTTATTGCGCCCCTGTATTGTATCAGTATCTAACAAGTGTTTTTTATATCAGTTTTCTACCTGGTTCATCCATTCCTCATAGCTGAGCACACCCAATTCCGGCTGGCCTTCACCCTCCAGAATAGAAATAAACTCAAGCTGGTTTCCATCCGGATCATTAAAATAGATAGCCAGTGCCGGCATCCACGCAAATACCATAGGCTCAATACTTCCATTTTTCAGGAAATTGTAGGGTTTCAAATCTTTATTTTTCAGAAACTCTACCGAATAACTTAAAATATCTTCCTTACTGCTTGAAAAAGCAAAATGCCTGGTCTGAAGATTCTCCTTCTGTTCCCACAATCCCAACATAAATTCTTTACCCTCTCCAACCCATAAAAATGCAATAGGTCTGTTTTCATCTCTATGAGCCAGTTTCAATCCCAGTACTTCCGTATAAAACCGTATCGCATTTTCAAGATCGCTCACCTGAACATGAGTTTCATATATTCCCTTAATCATAGCTTAATTTTATTATTGACAAAGCTAGAAAACTCTTTCTGAATAGCCCTTCAGAGATGATTTCTTTAGTAAAAATGAATGATAGAAGAATTTTATAATGATGAACCACGAATGAAATGATATCTGCCAGAGATTCGCAGTTATAATAATTTCCATAGAATACTATTCAATAAAGATAGTTTCAACCGGAATTGTAAAATATACAGCATCTGCAATAGCTATTTTGAGATACTATGTTCGATTCATTACATCTAATCGCAAATAAAAAAATGAAAAAAATAGGAGAATAATTTACTACGCAGAAACATTGCGCAATACTGTTTTTACTTTGCATCAGAAATCAGAGAGGAAATATTAATCTTTCCGATGTTTAACAAAAAAAACAGTAACCATGAAATTTAATTTTTTAAAAAAAGAAACTAAAGTAGTTCTGAACTATGAAGGTGAAAAAGCATATGTGATGACACCTGCAGAAGAATTGTATAGTGCTGTTGTTACAACAGGACTGTCAGATGCCAATTATGAAAAAGGAAATGACAGATTGGAAAGAATCCAGTCTCTGATCACAAAAAATGATCCTGAATTTGTTGCTAAACTGGCAGTATATGCACGAAAGGATATGTATCTGCGTTCCATTCCAATGGTGTTGGCGATTGAATTGGCAAAACAGACCTCCGGTACAGATCTCGTAAGCAAAACGGTGGAAGGTGTCGTTCAGAGAGCTGATGAAATCACAGAATTGCTGGCATACTATCAACTTGCGAATAAAAGAACAGATACTAAAAAACTGAATAAACTGTCAAAGCAGATTCAGAAGGGTCTGGTGAGATCATTCAACAAATTTGATGAATACCAGTTTGCAAAATACAATAGAAAAGGGGAAGTTACCTTGAAAGATGCATTATTTCTGGTTCACCCGAAAGCCAAGGATGAAAACCAACAGGCTGTTTTCAACAAAATTGCCAATAATACATTGGAAGCCCCATACACATGGGAAGTAGAACTTTCTGTTTTGGGTCAGACGAAATTTGCAAATGAGGCAGAAAGAAAGTCAGCCTTCAAAAATAAATGGGAAGAACTGATCTTCAGCAGCAAATTGGGGTATATGGCAACCATGCGAAACCTGAGGAATATTCTGGAAGCCGGAGTGTCAT
Source organism: Chryseobacterium sp. (assembly GCA_030146295.1). Taxonomy (GTDB): domain Bacteria; phylum Bacteroidota; class Bacteroidia; order Flavobacteriales; family Weeksellaceae; genus Chryseobacterium. The sequence goes on along the minus strand of JASLCD010000058.1, from coordinate 11,294 downwards.
CTGATGCAATGAACAAAGTTTGCAGATATCTTTCTGATGAAAAAGCGGTATCCAGCTCAAAACAACTGCCATTCCGATTTCTGGCGGCTTACAGAGAATTAAAAACAATAGATTCTCCTTATTTGTCTTCCGTATTGGAAGCGTTGGAAGATGCTGTGATGGCGAGTGCCAAAAATATGAAGGGCTTTGGTTTTGATACCTCAGTAGTAATCGCTGCGGATGTATCCGGTTCTATGCAGAAAGCCGTATCCAATAAAAGTAAAATCCTGTTGTACGATATCGGTCTTCTGATGTCGATGATCTTGCAGTCACAGTGTAAAAATGTAGTGACAGGGATCTTTGGTGACCGTTGGCTGAGAGTTCCAATGCCTAAAAATGGCATTTTAAGGAATGTGGATGCTTTTTACAAACGTGAAGGTGAAGTAGGATATTCTACGAATGGCTACCTGGTTATTGAAGATCTTATCAAAAGAAGAGAAATAGTGGATAAAGTAATGTTGTTCACCGATACCCAGCTGTGGGACAGTACAGGAAGAGGAAATTCTTTTGAAGAATTATGGAAGAGGTACAAAGCGATCGCTCCCAATGCAAAACTGTACATTTTTGACCTGGCAGGTTATGGCAGACAGCCGATTGACATCAGGAAAAATGACGTACATCTTATCGCAGGCTGGTCAGATAAAATTTTCGATGTGCTTAACGCGCTGGAAGACAAAAAATCAGCGGTAGAAATGATTCAAAAAGTAGTGCTGTAACAGGCACTGCTTTTAAGAATACAATATAATCTGATATATCACAAAACCTATGAAAATTATCAATACTTATCCTGTGTTTGCAGATGTGACACAGATTGGAGAGCAATCTTTTCAGTTTAAATTTAAGAATTCAAAATGTTTTGATCACGCAGGAGATCTTTTCGTTGTCAATGTTCATGGAATGCTGATTGATAATGTTGAAGAGTGGATAAAAGCTGTAAAAGCGGATCATATCAATATGGATTCGGTTATTACAGTGGAAGGTAATACCATGGAAATCTTTACAGGGAATTTTGATAAAGATCAATGGGGCGAGTGGTGTACCAGTTTCTCTCCATTTGAATTTGAAAGTTTTGATACGAAGTATATTCAAAAAGAACAAAAAGACTGGTATGATGAATTGTTGCTGGCCATTAGAATGCAGGTCGTAGAAAAGATGTTTCGATCTGTAACAGCTTCCGATTTTAGAAGTTTTGTAGAGAAGTATTGTGAAGCTCATATAGTAAAGACTCAACTGAAAACAAAGCAGCAGGAAAGATTGAGAGAAATTCTGAAAAAAGTAAGCCAGCTCAATGCTTCCAGGTTTTATGACATCTTTGTTTGGAAATCTACATTTAAAACAGATTAAATGAACTGTATAGAAATGATACAAAACGTAGTGCTGTAAAAGGTACTACCCAACCTGATAACGATCAAAACAATCAATATATTTGGGAGCTGATCCTGCTTTCCACTCTATCTTTTTCGCCTGGGCTTTTTGCTGGCAATTCAGAAAAAGGATGCCGTTGCAATCAGGGCTAGGAAAAAATTATATACTATGAAACTTATTAATACAATTGAAATAAACCCATTACAATATTCTAAAGAAGAATTTGAATTGCCTGAAGTTTCTGAATATCCAGATCCTGAAGAATGGTTTATGAAATGGGAAGAACTTGTTTCAAAACTGAATTTTAACTTTAATTGTATTGAAAAAGGATCCCATCTGGTAGATATTGAAACCATTGTTGATGAAAATTTGCAGATCATCGTGGATGCCAAAGTAAAGGATATTGAAGAAGATACTGAAGAAGGTGATTTCGTAATGGCATTTGATGGAGGAATTACTCTGAAAACAGATAATGAAATTGTTATTCGGCCGACCTGCTGTGGAGATATGAGCAATACAGAAAACTGGCAGAACATTTTTAAAAATCAATCTTTAGAATGGACAGAGCTTTGGATTGGGCATCCCTGGGTGCTCTACAGAAAAGAAAATGGTAAAATCAGCTTTTCAGAATACACGGAAAAAAATAGTAGTGAACCTGAAAATATAAAAATTCTTGTGGAGGTTGATGAGGCAGAACTCAAAGCTGAGCTGGAAAAAGTAATAGAACACCAAATCAATTTTAAAAACAGAATTGCAGAAATGCTGAAGAAAATGAATATAAAAAATGCTGAAAGAATGGCACAGCTAATGGCAGGAGTTTCCAGTATTAAACTTTAAAGCTTTTTGCTTTAAGGTAAGAGGAACAGAAAATAAACCAATGTCGTCCATAAGAGTTCCATCATCAAACTTTTAATTTGACAAGAATCAAAAACTCTTATACATTGTTACTTGGTTTTACTAAATGAATAGATACGATGGGAGATTTATTACATAGAATTGAATATGATCTTAAAGAAGGAAGAAAGAAAAAAGCATGTGACAGATTAAGAAATCTGATCAATCAGTTTCCCAATGATCTCTCTCTTAGGAGAAGATTGGGACAGATTTATTTTGATGCGGGATTTCTTGATGAAGCGGGTAAGTTCTGGATTCTGTCTGCCCCTGAAAATAAGGAAATGGAAAATGCAGTAGAGTTGTACAGAAGATCTTTAAGCAATTCGGGAAATGCAATTTTAAAAGATATTGTTTTCAGAGGAGATAAAGATCTGCTTGGCGAGCATGCAAAGAAAGTGATCAGTGAACTTGAACATGACAGTTTTAAAGCAACAAAACATATTCCCGTTTTTAAAGCCAAAATGAGGGAAAAAGGGACTTATTCGGAAAATAAAACAGGTCTTCTGAGTAAAATAGGTATCTTTCTATTGATTGGATTCGTTATTTTACTTCCGGTTTTAGGAATTTTTAAACTGTACGAATTGATCTCATCATTATTTTCCCGATAAAAATAAACTGCGTAAAAAGATTGCGTACATACAATGTAATTTTGCAGTGTTAATAATATCAGTGACGTTAGAAAGACCTACTTCGATTCCAAACATACAGAAGTCTTTCGACAGATTGCCTGATAGCTATAACCAATGCCGTAGATAAGAGTTTCATCGTCAACTTCCAATTGAATATCATTTACTCTTATTATTTTTTTGCTTGGTTTTTTAATAAAAATAGAACTGCGTAAAAAGAATGCGCACATACCATATAAATTTGTAAAAAATTAAAACGAATAACGATGAATAACCATAAACCAAATCTAAAAGAAGCACTGTATTGAGGTTAATACTCAATACTTATGAAAAAAATTAAAGCGGTAAGACAAAAATTCGGATTCAATGAATATGGATTGATTGACTTTCCAAAGAAAATTTCCGGTATACAGATTTCAAGAATGATGCACGGGGATGATATGGGTTGTTCGTATTGTTTCCCACACGGTTATGAAGTGGTAAACGCAACGTATACAAAGTTCCAGAGAAACTGGAAGAAATATAGAAAAACCCAATGGAAAAATTAATGTCAGGTGTCGTTTGGGAGTCATACTTCGAGTTAAGTCTTCAGATGTAGGTTCAATTCCTGCCATTCCTGTTGTAAACGGAATGTAGCTCAAAAGATAGAGCAGAAGAAAAAGAAAAGATTCCGCCGTTTTGCCCTGATATTATAAAAAGAGTGCCGTAGAAAAGGCCTACTTCGGTTAATTTGGTTCGACTCCAGAAGGTTGCGAAAGTGATCTTGTATAAGTCTTTTTGAATTTAGCCTCTTTTTTATTAAGAATGAACAAATGAAAAATAAAAATAAACCATAATCAAGTGTCGTTTTGGAATCATACTTCGAGAATTGATCATTGGGTCGCAGGTTCGAATCCTGCCTTCTCCCTCGAAAAGGAGAGGTAGCTCAGCTGGTAGGGCAAATGCACGGAAGATTCCGGGAATTTTACCTTGATGGTCTAAAAGAGTGCCGTAGAAAAGGCCTACTTCGGTTTAATTTGGTTCGACTCCAGAAGGTTGCGAAAGTGATCTTGTATAAGTCTTTTTGAATCTTGCCTCTTTTTATTTTAAATTAATAACAATGAATATACCCGTTGATCTGACTGAGTTTTTATACTGGATCAAAGACCGTACAGAGAAACTATGGTCTGTAGATGATGAAAATTGCCCCAAAGGATTTTACAGAGCCAGATGGCAGGGGCTTTCTGAAGAACAGATTGATCAGGTTGAGAAAAAATACCAGATCAGTTTTACTTCTGAACATAGAGCATTTCTAAAAATTCTTCATGCCATCGACAAAAAAGAAATTGTTGAATATGAAGATGAAGGAGAAATGGTTACAGAAGAATGTACTTTCTTTTATAATTGGTTAGAGAATGAAACAGAAATTATCAGTCAGATAAACTCTGTTTACAAATGGATGTGGGATGATATTATAAGTGTCAATCATGTTTGGTTGAAATCCTGGGGAATAAAGCCTAAATCTTTAGAGAGAAAAAAAGAAATTTTTGACGAATGGTTTTCAAAACTTCCCCAATTATTGCCTGTCAGGAGTTTATCATGTGTTGTAGAAAACAATAATTTACAATGGAATCCTGTAGTAAGCGTTAGAGGTTCGGACGTTGTCATTCTGGGTTGGGATTTCAGAACTTACTTACTATATGAACTAAGAGATCATCTTGATATTTATACAGATGTATATGATGATGAAGATAAGAGGTTTTATCCGGAACTTATTGATGAGGTACAACAAATATTTGATGAAAATTTTAAGTATAATGAAACCAAAGATATTCCTTATCTGAAAGAAATGATTCTCTATTGGTCTTCCGGATGGAGCAGTTTCGGTTTAAATTATTATTCGGAGAATGCCAGAGTTCATCCTATCGTTAAAACATATATTGCTGAAGAAGAAAAATAAAACAAACAAGTGCCGTAGAAAAATGTTACTTCGCTCATCACGACGGGGTCGCGGGTTCGAATCCCGCCTCTTCCACAAAAATAACACGATGTATATAGGAAGAGTAGCTCAGTTGGTTAGAGCACGACTGCATTATTCGACTGTAGCCTTGTTTTCATAAAATCAGAAGCCGGAAGTGGAACGTTGAAAGATATCTTTGTATCATAATTTTCTATAGAGTCGGAGGAATCTCAGGCTTGCCATCTTTCTCCTTTCCACTTCCCGCTTCTTTATAGTAAAGTGTCGTTAGGAAAAAATACATCGTACCATAATGACGGGAGGAATAGCGAAGCCGGTCACTCCGGCAAGGTTATCCGGTTCGACTCCGGCAAACGAAAGCCCGGTTTTTTCCTTCTTATTACCTTTATAAAAAATGCCGGTAGATTACTGACCGGCATTTTTTGTTGTATCTTTCAGCTCTTCCTCAAACATGACTTTCCATTTCGAAAGAGTCGTTCTGCTTATTTTATATTTTCTCGACATATAGCTTGTGGAATGACCATGCTTCTTCTGATACTGAAGCAATTTTAGCATAGTCTGCCTGTCATAGGTTCTGAGTTTTTGATTTTCCCTGGACTGCTTGAACAGCTTCTCGTTGAACTTCAGAACAGCCTCACTGGTATTCAGTTTTTCAAGAAGTTCTTTGATCTTCGGATCCTTCAGCTTTTCCGGATAGTCCATCCTGAGCATATCCAGGTAAATTTTTTTGTAATTGGGGCGCATGTCTTATCTGTTTATCCGTTTACATTATCACTCTTCTGAAGCCATCGGTGAAGGGTACTTTTAGGAATAGAATATTCTTTAATAACTTCACTTTGGGTCATTTCACCCGAAAGAATTCTTTTCATAATAAAGTCTTTGATTTCCTGAGTGTAAATGTTTTTCCTGAAGTAAGGTGTTTTTTCAGATTTATGCTGATTTTTGTTGATGGCGGAAGGAGGGGCATATAAAATCAAATGCGAGCTGTAGAGTCTGAAAAAATCATATTCCAATAATTTGCTCCATCTTAGAAGAAGATCCGTATCCATCGATTTACTCTCATACATTACTTCGACTGCTCCTTCATCTTTGCCTAAAAATTTGCATATCCTTTCTACTGTTATTTCATTTTCATCTACCCTCTCCTTAATAAACTTTCCAATATGGATTTCTTTATATAACATTTTTATTGAATATTATTCTTTTGTTTAAACTTATGTATCAAAAAAACGGAAATAGAATCTATATATTATCTCGTATGGTAGAAAATAATTCACTTCAGTTTGAAATTGATAAGAAATAGAAATTATGATGTAAAAATATTGAATGACGCTTAATAAGATGATGTGTCTCAAAAAACGGATATGTAAATTGCCAAATATCTTATAAACAGGCGGGTAGGAGTCGCCTTAATGTACTTGGAATATATTCTTTATTTTCAATGGGGTTTCCTCTTCTTCTCTTTTCAAACTTCTCTTCCTGCCATTTGTGTAAAATAATATACGACCTATTAAGGTTTTTATGCAATTCTATGAGTTGAAGCTGTAGATAGATTGATAAACAGCTTTTTACGCGTTGAATTTTTAATTAGTACCAAATAATTGCTTATTCGCTTTCAAATGTAAACAAAAATAAGAAGTAAAAAGAGCTAGAAATATAAAAATCACACTTTATCTATTTATTTTAATTAAAATTAACATATTATAAAAACTGATTTGTGAATTTTTTGAAATTGATCGACGATATTATAGAAAAATGATAAAAAGAAAAAATTGTATACCATTGGGACAGTACATACCTTTGCAGATCAATGAAAAATACTATAAGCTTATTCGACTTTTCGAAGAAAATCAATTACAAGAATGAACTGCTGGCTGGCTTTACCGTAGCGATGACCATGATTCCCGAATCTCTATCATTTGCAATTCTAGCCGGTTTATCTCCGCTTACAGGACTGTATGCAGCCTTTATGATGGGGCTTGTAACAGCCGTTTTGGGAGGACGGCCGGGAATGGTTTCCGGAGGAGCGGGTGCAACCATCGTTGTGTTGATTGCTTTGATACAATCCCATGGGATAGAATATCTTTTTGCCACTGTGGCATTAGCAGGAATACTTCAAATGCTGGTGGGAATCTTTAAATTGGGAAAATTCGTCAGATTGATTCCACAACCGGTTATGTATGGATTCCTGAACGGCCTGGCCATTATTATTTTCATGGCACAGGTAGAGCAATTCAAAATTACAGACAACAGTGGTGCTGTAAACTGGCTGCAGGGAATGCCTTTGTATATCATGGCTGCGCTTACAGCCCTGACGATCGCGGTCGTTTACTTTTTCCCAAAAATAACAAAAGTAGTTCCTGCCTCGCTCGTAGCGATTATTATTGTCTTTGCGATTGTTCTTGGATTTAATATTCCCACAAAAACGGTTGCAGATATTGCTCATATCAGTGGAGATCTTCCGGGTTTTCATATTCCGCAGATCCCTTTTTCTCTGGAAACGTTACAAATTATTTTTCCCTATGCTTTAATTATGGCAGGAGTAGGTCTTATAGAATCTCTCCTGACACTATCCATGGTTGATGAAATTACCAATACAAAAGGAAGTGCAAATAAAGAATCTGTAGCTCAGGGATTAGCCAATATTACCAATGGTTTCTTTGGCGGAATGGGAGGCTGTGCAATGGTAGCACAGACACTGGTGAACCTTAATGCAGGTTCCAGAGCAAGATTATCAGGGATTATAGCATCTCTCCTGATTTTGATAATTATCCTTTGCGGAGCTCCTGTCATAGAAAAAATTCCTATGGCTGCCTTGGTAGGAGTGATGATGATGGTAGCGATCAGTACTTTTCAGTGGGTATCCATCAGGATTATTAATAAAATGCCAAAGTCAGACATCTTCGTTGGGATTACTGTAGCATTGATTACTGTGATTTTACATAACCTGGCCTTAGCGGTTTTAATTGGAGTCATCATCTCAGCATTGGTTTTTGCATGGGATAATGCCAAAAGAATCAGAGCAAGAAAACATGTTGATGAAAACGGAGTGAAGCATTATGAAATATATGGACCTTTGTTTTTTGGTTCTGTAACAGCTTTTACAGATAAATTTGACCCAATGAATGATCCGGAGAAAGTAGTTGTTGATTTTAAAGAAAGCCGTATTGTAGATATGAGTGCAATAGAGGCGCTGGGAAAATTATCTAAACGTTATAAAGAACAGAATAAAACATTACACTTACGACATCTCAGTGAAGACTGCCGAAAAATGCTGAAAAACGCTGAAACAGTAGTGGAAGTGAATATTCAGGAAGATCCTACTTATAAGATAATGCCGGAAAAATAGCGAATTTTTGTAGTGTTGAAGAATGCACCAGTGGATCAAACACTCACAAAACCAGACAAGGACTGTAAGAAAAATCTACAGTCCCTGCTTGTTTAGGTTATTAATGTATTTGCAATAAAATCGGGCACTAAGGCATAGTGCGACAATTTCATGCTGATGGTAGCTCTTCCGCTGGTGAGCGTCCTCAGGTCAGAAATATAACCGAAAGTTGAGGCTAACGGAACCTCCGCTGCAAAAATCTTTCTTCCCGACCTTTCATCAATGGAAGTGATGATTCCTCTTCTTCTGTTGATATCTGCAGTAACAGCACCCGTATATTCTTCAATGCTTTGAATCTCAATCTGCATGATAGGTTCCATAAGTTTAGGACTGCACCCTTTGGCAGCCGCTTTGAAACCTTCTCTTGCAGCAATTTCAAAATCAAACGCGGCAGAATCCTGAGCGTGGAATGAACCATCCAGAAGAGTAATCTTCATGTTTTCCAAAGGATATCCTTTTAAAGGTCCATGATCCATAGCTTCTCTGAAACCTTTTTCAACAGATGGAATAAACTCAGTTGGAATAACTCCTCCTTTAATTGTATTGATAAACTCCAATCCATGTTCATTATCATTTCCAGGTCCGATTTCAAAACTGATATCAGCGAACTGGCCGCTTCCTCCGTTTTGTTTCGAAAGCTTTTCCCTATGGATTTTGGTTCCCGTTAAAATCTCACGGTAAGAAACTTTAGGTTTTCCCTGATTGACTTCAATACCGTGATTCAGACGGATTTTCTCCAAAGTAACCTCAAGATGAAGCTCTCCCAATCCACTCAATAACGTTTCTCCGGTCTGTTTATCTCTTTCAACCACCAAAGATGGATCCTCTTCCTGGATTTTAGCCAGTACCAGACCAAAAGATTTCTCATCACCATTGGTTTTTGGCTCAATAGCCACCCTGATGACAGGAGTAGGAATAGTAATCGCTTCCAGTAATACCGGCTTTTCTAAAGAAGATAATGAATCTCCGGTTTTGGCATCTTTTATGCCTGTCAAAGCAACAATATCTCCGGCTTTAGCTTCTTCAAGTGATAACGTTTTATCCGACTGCATCTGTAAAATCCTGGAAATTCTGAAGTTTTCACCCGTTCTTACATTCAATACAGTATCTCCGGGCTGTATTCTTCCGGAATACATACGAAGCATGGCCAGTCTTCCCATATGCTTATCAATCACAACTTTGAAAACAAGCCCTGAAAAAGAGGCCGTTTCGCTTCTTTTCAGTGTTGTAGGCTCTCCTGTTTGAGGATCTCTTCCCAGCAGGTCAGCAAGCTGATCCGGAGCTGGAAGATATTGTACCACAGCATCAAGAAGAGGCTGTATACCTTTGTTCTTAAAGGCAGAACCACAAAGAACAGGAACGGCTGATCCGGATCTGCATACTCTTTGTATAGCTTCTGTAATCATTTCAACGGTAGGTGTCTGTTCTGTATCCATAAAAAGATCAAAGAATGCCTCGTCATATTCTGCAAGAGTTTCCAGTAACATCATTCTGTATTCATCAGCTTCAGCACGGGAGGATACCGGAATTTCCTTTTCAACAATGGTTTCTCCGTTTTCATCTGTCCAGTATAACGCTTTCATCTGTACAAGATCAATCACTCCTTCAAAATGTACTTCAGCTCCAATCGGAATCTGAAGAGCCAGAGGAACGGCATTCAGTTTTGTTTTTATATCATGGAGAACCGCAAAAAAGTCTGCCCCGATTCTATCCATTTTGTTGATGAAACAGATTTTGGATGTTCCGTGTTTTTCAGCCTGGAACCAAACATTTTCAGTCTGTGGCTGTACCCCTGAAGAAGCGCAGAAAACAGCGACAACACTGTCCAGAACTCTTAGAGAACGTTCTACTTCCACTGCAAAATCAATGTGCCCAGGAGTATCAATAATGTTGATGTTATAAACATTATTATCTTTTTTCCATTGCGTTGAAACTGCGGCTGAAGAAATGGTAATTCCTCTGTTTCTTTCCTGGATGTCTTTATCCATAGTAGTATTTCCGTCATCTACATTCCCGAGTTTATGTATAAGCCCTGTGTAATACAGAAGTCTTTCTGATAACGTTGTTTTTCCTGCATCTACATGTGCTATAATCCCTATATTTCGTGTGTTGTATTTCATTTTGTTTTGTTTAAATTGTTGATTTTTAGATCTGTATTTTGAAAAGGCTTTGAAAAAAATGAACACAAAATACACTCCGGTTTGATAAAGCCGGCACAACATTTTTTGTATCTTGAGTTGAGAATAATTTTCAGAGATCTTAACAAATTACAGAAGTTGTTTGAATTGTTAAAGTCTGAAAATAGGGCAGCAAAAAAGACCTATCCAAATAGATAGGTCTTCAGTATATTTTTAAGTATAAAAGATCTATAAAACTATTCGGATAAATATTCAGTGCTGCCAAAGAACACAGCTCTGACAGGATTGCTTAAAGTTATAATATTTATCATTTTTGTTGACATTGTTGATTTTTAATCGGTTGCGAAATTATAATTTTTTTTTGATTTCCAAAGAATTTTTAAAAATATTTTTTTGTGAACGGAAATTAAACAGTCCATCAATCATCATTTGCGGAGCTGTTAAATTCGTCAGTTTTCATAAAAATATCTTAAAACAGACAATGAACGTAATGCTTTTATGATAAAAATTTTATCTTTGGGAAGAATAGTATCGTAAACACTTTTTGATGAATGAAAATTTTAAATCTTTTTCAAGAAGCTAAATAAAAACTTTTAACTTAAAATTATTGAAAACAGATATCGACATTCATAACCACTGTCATTTTTCCTTTGACCTGTGGCTCACCTTAATCAAATCTCATCCTGAATTTAAAGCAAAAAGAGTTGAGCTGTTCTCCTCGTTTTTCAATGTAGATAAACCAATAGAGGAAGTTGCGAAAACCGTAAAATATTACGATGATCTTTGTAATACCATCAATGAGGTGACGGGAGGGAATATCGATACATTTGAGATGTATCTGATGATTCTTGGTTCCCTGAATGTAGATATAAAAGAGTTGAATAAAG
>JASLCD010000168.1 GCA_030146295.1 Chryseobacterium sp. | reverse complement strand
AACCCGAACCCCGAAACATTCCCCTATCATTTATAATGAACCCCTCTACCCTAGCCCTGATAGAAATGGTTACCCCGCAGTAAGGGTTGGAGTGTGACTGGGCTTGAGCGTGGGAGAGCACAGGCGCGAGGAGTATGAATGGATAGCAGGAAAAAGCTCCTAAGAAATATGGGGAAGGGAGAATAGAAAGAAATATGAGGTATCATACTATATATATGATGATATATTTACTGGATGACCATAAAAAAACATTCCGTAAGAATCCTAATTATGGACTCCTACGGAATGGATATAAAACAAAGTTATATTGTTAGTTCAGAACGTATGATGTTCCGTCTCTTCCATCTTTTAATTCGATTCCTTCTGCAAGCAGTTTATCTCTGATCTGATCTGAAAGGTCGAAATTCTTGGATTTTCTTGCCTGATTTCTCAGTTCGATCAATACTTTTAAAGTCTGATCAAGTTTTTCATTATTATTTTCTTCTACGGTCTGTAATCCCAGCACATCAAAGATAAAAGCATTCAAAGTTGATTTTAAGTCTTCCAGATCTTCTGTTGAGATGGATTCTTTCCCATCATTTAAGGCGAATATATATTTCACGGCCTCAAATAGGTGAGCAATCAGAATTGGAGAATTGAAATCGTCTGTAAGAGCTTCATATGCTTTATCTTTCCATTCTTTCAGACTGAAACCAGATGTTTTTGTATCATCAGGAGTGATTGTATTCAATACTTTTACGGCTTCCATCAATCTAATGAATCCTTTTTCACTGGCCATCATCGCATCGTTTGAAATATCCAGCACACTTCTGTAATGTGCCTGCAGGAAACAGAAACGTACAATGGATGGGTGGAAGGGTTTTTCGAAGAAGTCATTATCACCAGTAACGAGCTGCATCGGAAGGATATAATTTCCTGTAGATTTGCTCATACGCTGAGAATTCATTGTCAACATATTGGCGTGCATCCAGTAATTTACCGGTGCTGCGTCATTGCAAGCTTTCCCCTGTGCGATTTCACATTCGTGGTGAGGGAATTTAAGGTCCATTCCTCCTCCATGGATATCGAACGTCTCTCCTAAATATTTTGTACTCATGGCAGTACATTCAAGATGCCATCCCGGGAATCCTTCTCCCCAAGGGGAGTTCCATCTCATGATGTGAGCCGGAGATGCTTTTTTCCACAATGCAAAATCCTGTGGGTTTTTCTTTTCTCCCTGCCCGTCAAGGTCTCTGGTATTGGCGAAAAGTTCCTCTATATTACGTTTTGAAAGTTCGCCATAGTTTAATCCTCTTTTGTTGTATTCTAATACATCGAAGTATACTGAACCATTGCTTTCATAAGCAAAGCCTCTTTCAATAAGTTTTTGAGTCAATTCGATCTGTTCCACAATATGTCCTGTAGCTGTAGGCTCAATATTGGGCGGCAAAAGATTGAACATATCCAATACTTTATGGAAATCCACTGTATATTTCTGTACAATTTCCATGGGCTCCAATTTTTCAAGTCTGGTCTGTTTTACGAATCTGTCGTTATCTACATTTCCATCATCGGTAAGGTGGCCTGCATCGGTAATATTTCTTACATATCTTACTTTATACCCCAAATGCATCAAGGTACGATAGATAAAATCGAAGGAAAGGAATGTTCTCACATTTCCTAAATGCACATTGCTGTATACGGTAGGTCCGCAGACATACATTCCGACATTTCCATCTAAAATAGGTTTGAATATTTCTTTTTCCGCTGTAAGGGAGTTATATATTTTTAATTGCATTTATTTTTAAGTTAAAAGATTCAATGATTTTAAAGATTCAAAAATTAGTTAAAAAATAATTCTGTCACAACAAATAATCGTCGTGATAAAAATCTTATTTGAAACTTTTTTAAATTTTATCATAATTAAATCGCTTTTAAATGATGCTGTAAATGATCTACATAATCATCGATAATAAACTCCAATGTATAGACCCGAGGTTCTGTTTTGGTTGTATCACAGGTTCTCTGTAATGCTTCATCCGGGATATTTTCTACGATATGAACAATCTGATAGTTCAAAGACTTCCACAGATCAATAAGATCCGAAGTAGGAACATTCTGATAGTTCTGAGCTTTTACCCAGGCATTCTGATCATATACGATATTCTCGTTCTCTTTATATTGAGTGACAACAAATCTACGAATATTTGTAAAAGCGCTGTCACAAAGATGCCCTATAATTTCTTTTTTTGACCATTTTTCCGGAGAACTTCTATATGACCATTCATCTTCAGAAATATTTTGAAATCTCTGAAGCTCGGCATCAATAATATTTTTAAGAATCTGGTAGTTCATTGTGCATTAATCCAGTTTTGCATGGCTTCCTACGTAGTGCAGGAATTCCTGTCTTGTAATAGGATTTGTTCTGAATATTCCGCTTAATTCTGCAGTAATGGTAGAACTTGCGGTGTCTTTTATTCCTCTGCAGTTTACACAAAGGTGTTTTGCATCAATGATACAAGCTACATCTTTTGTTCCCAAAGCTTCTTTCAAAGCATCTACAATCTGCATGGTAAGTCTTTCCTGAACCTGTGGTCTTTTCGCATAGTAATCTACAATCCTGTTAATTTTTGAAAGACCTATTACTTCCCCGTTAGAAATATAAGCAACATGGGCTCTTCCTATGATGGGTAAGAAATGGTGTTCGCAGAATGAATATACCGTAATATCCTTCTCTACGAGCATCTGGCGATATTTGTATTTATTAGAGAATGTAGAAATTCCTGGTTTGTTTTCCGGAAGAAGCCCTCCGAAAATCTCATTCACATACATTTTGGCAACACGTCTTGGAGAGTCTTTGAGAGAATCATCTGTCATATCCATTCCTAATGTTTCCATAATCTCACCAAAAAGCTCAGTAATTTTTTCAATTTTTTCCTGTGGCGATTTATCAAAAGCATCTTCCCTTATAG
>JASLCD010000040.1 GCA_030146295.1 Chryseobacterium sp. | reverse complement strand
TCCCTGCTAACCTACCTGACGAAGTCGTTGTAGATGTTACTCCATTAAGAATTGGTAACAAACTTTACATCGGTGGTATTAAAACAGAAGGGTACTCTTTCATGCACCCGGACAACGCAGTAGTAGTTGCTGTTAAGATGTCTAGAAATGCAATGAAAGGTGGTGCAGCAATGGAAGATGATGAGGATGAAGAAGAAGTTGCAACTCCTGAAGCAGCAGCAGAAACTGCAGCAGAATAAGAATTGCTTATTTAAACAATATAAGACCTATCAATTTATTGATAGGTTTTTTTTATTTCAAAAAATGAATTACTTTTGTCGGTTTTTTGTCAATTGTACTATCTGGAGATAGTATTGTTATTAAATTCAAAAAAATGATTGTCGGCTAATAAGAAAGAGACTAGCCATCTCATATAAAGATATTTATTAATGTATGCTTGGTTAATAAATAATATGAGGAAGCATAAAACTAAAAATTAATTAAAAGCTATGAAAAGAATCAGGAAAATTTGTCAAAATCCAACAGTAATAATGTTGGTCTTATTCAACTTCATTTTTGTAAGTTGTAACAGAGATGAGATTATCAGTAATAATGTCAGTTCAAATAATAAGTTAAAAGAATTTGCAGCCAAAAATAATCAATATACAGATATTGATGTCTTTAAAGGAGTCGTTTTTCAAGAAGGAATAGTGGCTGAGAAGTTTTTGGGTGATTTTAATGAACTGAATTTCCGCAACTACGCTGAAAACGAGACAGAAATTAAGAACATAATTAGTTTTCAGAATACAATTGTTTCTTATATAGGGAGTAACGATCCGGATTATTTCTCAAAATTCAGAACTGAAATTGGCTCAGGTGATTATAAAAGAGTTAATGCTATTATAAATGATACTGCAGTATTAATTAGAGATATTACATTTAAACTAGGAGAGCTTAGTGATGATGATGTTGCGCAGATTCAAAAAACTTTTGAAGAAAGTTTTGCAGGAGCTGATATGACTAACGGAATGTCAAAGCAACAGATACAAACTTTTGTTCAGGTATTTAAAAAGAAGCAAGCAAGCTTTGGTGATCAATTAGAAAAAGTATGGTTCTGGAAATATGCTGCTGTGGCTTATGCTTTGGTTGCTGTAGTTCTTGCAGCTGCGATACTTGTTTTAGAAAAAATAGATCCAGGTTCACAAAATCATCTGGATGGAAGCAACTTTTATAATGATAATTTTCAAGCCGAAATTACATTACAGTTAGAAGGAATATAATTTGAATAACATCTAATTTATAACTGAATTAGATGTTGTTTTTTAATACACGACATATGTTTTCAAAAATAAGACTCTCAATATTATCTTTTTGGTGTGCTATTATATTGGTTCTATTTATTGTGTTCAAAATGATTTCGATATACTTTGGAAATAATGCTTTAAACACCAGTAAATATGGGCATATCGATTATCTAGCCATATTTCCGCAGGGATGGGCATTTTTTACTAAACCTTCAAGGGAGCCGCTTGTCCATATCTTTAAATGCTCAGGAAAAAACATCACACCTCTGAATCTTAAGAATTTCTCTGTTAAAAGTATTTTCGGGATATCAAGACATAATAGAGTGGTAAATGTTGAAGGAGGCACTATCTTTTCAAAGATAATGGAAGATTCATTAGTTGGAGTTAAAATAAAAGCACAAAATACCGAGGAGTTATACAAGAAATTAAATATAGATGCCTTAAAATTTAAAAACCTTTCTTTGAACAAAGCATATATTCCTGATTTTAAAGGAAAATATTTATTTGTTTCTCAAGAATTATTGCCTTGGCCTCTGATTCATAAGAAGCCAGAATATGAATCGGAATTCACGGTCTATGCTATAAACTTAGATTATAAATAAATATTGCTAATAAATAATGGAAAATATCTTAAGATACTTAGAAACTAAATCTATTTTTAATCAAAGGATAATGGTAGCCCGGATGTTATTGGCTCTTGGAGCTCTGTTAACATTGCTTTTTAATGATGCTTCTGAAATTACGAATCAGGCATTGCTAATGAAAGAAGATGTATATACAATTACATCATCATTCAAATATTATAGTTTATTTAATCTATGTAGTAATGTTTTTATAGCAAAGATTATATCAATAGTAATCCTTTTAGTTGCGATAACAGGGTATATACCACAAATAACTTCAATACTGCAGGCATGGGTTCATTTAAGTATTTGTAATTCATTTATTGTACCGGATGGTGGGGATCAAGTGGCTTCAAATTTATGCTTACTATTAATACCTATATGCCTTTTTGATAAAAGATTAAATCAATGGAACGATGAAAAGAACCCTAACAAAGATTATAAAAATGTTTTTTTTAATGTTTATTTTATTCTTATCTGCCTGCAAGTTTCGGTCATTTACTTACATGCAGGTGTAGGAAAGCTCTATAATGCTGAGTGGAGAGAGGGAACCTGTGTTTACTACTGGTTTACAAATAATGTTTTCGGAGCTCCTGTTTTTCTGCAAAAGTTTTATAACCTGATTACTCTAAGTAATTTAAGTCCTATATTTACCTGGTCTATAATGATTTTTGAATTAGGGTTATTTGCTTGTATTCTTGCTACTGATAAGACGATTAAGCTCATATTTTTACTATTGGGTTTGTTTTTTCACTTCGGAATTGCAATTACCCATGGACTAATTTCATTTTTCTTTTCAATGGCAGGAGCATTGATATTATATTTGGATCAGGGTAATACTATCTATAAATTTTTACAACTTAAAATGAGAAATACTGACGGAAATAATAACAAAAAAGATTTTAGCGATCCAAGTTATTGGAAATTTGGGCTATTTTATTATAATAAAGAAGATAGAAGGTTATTTCCTCCAAAACAAACAAAATTTTTAGGATGGACTATTAATTTTGCTAACCCTTACTCGATTATTGCAGGTTTAGGTATCATTATTTTAGTTATCATTCTAGGAGCTTATTTTGAAAATAAATTGTAAATTTCAAAAATAACGGGCTTTTTTTGATTGGTTTTAGATTAATAATCTAAATGATTTTATGTAAATTTGAAGTGTTCTAAATAAGAACGTCTTAATTTTTAAAAAAAAATAAATGTTTGACATTCAGGAAATAAGAAGCCAGTTTTCTATATTGGACAGAGAAGTGAACGGTAAACCTTTGGTTTATCTGGATAATGCAGCTACATCCCAAAAACCAAATTCAGTTTTGGAAGTCTGTCACGCATATTACACAGAACTTAATGCCAATGTTCACAGAGGAATTCATACCCTAAGCCAGCTGGCAACGGAAGAGATGGAGCTTTCAAGAAGAAAGATCCAGAAATTCATCAATGCTGAACATGACTTTGAAGTGATTTTTACCAAAGGAACAACAGAAGGGTTGAACCTCATTGCTTATATTTTAACACAGAAACTGCAGAAAGATGATGAGATCATTATTTCATATCTGGAGCATCATTCTAATATTGTTCCATGGCAGATGCTTTGTGAAAGAACCGGAGCAAAACTTCGTGTGATTCCTATTGATGACAACGGAATTCTTCAGATGGATCAGTTTGATCAGTTCTTAAGTGAAAAAACAAAGGTGGTTTCTGTGAATCAGGTTTCCAATGCATTGGGAATAGTGAATCCTATTGAAGAGATTATTGCAAAAACAAGAAAGAATACAGATGCTTATGTTGTGATTGACGGTGCTCAGTCTGCTCCACATTTCAATATAGATGTACAGAAGCTGGATTGTGATTTCTTTGTGTTCTCAGGCCATAAAATGTACGCTCCTATGGGAACAGGTATCTTATATGGAAAACGTGAAATATTAGAAGCTTTGCCGCCGTTTCATGGAGGAGGGGAGATGATTGCTACCTGTTCTTTTGAAGGAACTACTTATGCAGGTCTTCCGTTTAAATATGAAGCAGGGACACCCAATGTAGGTGGAAATATTGCTTTAGGTGCTGCTGTTGATTTTATGAACCGTGTGGGACATGAAAATATTCAGAATCATGAGAATGCCTTATTGGAATATGCCCAAAAACAACTTTTAGAAATAGAAGGTATTAAGATCTATGGTGAAAAAGCGAAGAGAACCGGGGTTGTTTCCTTTAATCTTGAAGGAGTGGGGATTGCTTCTGATGTAGGAATGATCCTTGATAAAATGGGAATTGCTGTAAGAACGGGGCACCACTGTACACAGCCTATTATGAACTTCTTTAATATTGCAGGAACGGTGAGAGCAAGTTTTGCTGTTTATAATACTTTCGAAGAAATTGATAGTCTGGTAGAAGGTGTTAAGAAAGCACAGCGAATGTTGAGTTAACAAAATATACTTTAATATAAATGAAAAGCAGCTGAACAGCTGCTTTTTTTATTATTCCCAAGGAATGCAGTAACAACGGCCGTCAATAATAACCTGGTAATATCCAATAGCACACTCAAGGCAGATTTCTCCCCCTGCCACAATAGTTTTCAATTTTTCTTTGTTTAGTTTTTTCATAATAATGATTTAAAGTGTTCGTAATCAAAGATAAAGAAATAAATAAAAGCCTGCAGAAAAATTAATGATCATAAAAAAGCCCTGCTTTTTAATAACAGGGCTTGTATGTTTTCTTAAGAGAATAATCTTATAAATTCGGTTTCCAGTCGACCACCGCTCTGATGAATGCCTCAGCATTTTCAACAGGAACATTCGGTAAAATTCCGTGGCCTAAGTTAGCAATATATCTGTCCTTTCCGAAACGGTTGATCATTTCATTCACCATCTTCTTAATTGTTTCAGGAGTGGAGTGAAGTCTTGCAGGATCAAAGTTACCCTGTAAAGTCATCGTATGATTGGTCAGTGTTCTTGCAAATTCCGGCTTGATAGTCCAGTCTACTCCAAGAGCAGAAGCTTTAGACATCGTCATATCTTCCAATGCGAACCAACATCCTTTTCCAAATACCACTACATGAGTAAGCGGGCTTAATGCTTCAACAATCTGGTTGATGTATTGCCATGAGAATTCCTGATAATCTGTAGGAGAAAGCATTCCTCCCCATGAATCAAAAATCTGTACAGCAGAAACACCTTTTTCTACTTTTCTCTTCAGATAGGCGATTGTAGTATCTGTGATTTTCTGCAATAACAAATGAGCTGCCTCAGGCTGTTGGAAACAGAAAGATTTTGCAATATCAAATGCTTTACTTCCTTTTCCTTCTACACAGTAGCAAAGGATCGTCCATGGAGATCCAGCAAAACCGATCAATGGAATATCATTATCCAGTTTGAGAAGAGTAAGTTCAATAGCATCAAAAACGTAGCCTAAAGTATCATTCACATCCGGAGTCTCGATATTCTGAACCTGTTCCATTGTTCTGATAGGAGTGTCTAGCCATGGGCCAACGGATTCCTTCATTTTGAAATCGATCCCCATTGCCTGTGGAACTACCAGAATATCAGAAAACAGAATCGCTGCATCCAAAGGAAATCTGCGGATAGGCTGTAGTGTAATTTCAGCCGCAAGTTCAGGGGTCTGACATCTTGTAAAGAAATCGTATTGATCTCTTAGGGCAATGAATTCCGGCAGATATCTTCCAGCCTGCCTCATCATCCAGACAGGAGGTCTTTCAACGGTTTCTCCGCGAAGTGCTTTTAAATATAGGTCGTTTTT
>JASLCD010000024.1 GCA_030146295.1 Chryseobacterium sp. | reverse complement strand
AGAAATTAAATCCTATTTTTGTCATACAAATTTTTTGAACAATGCCGAATATTTCAAACAGAGCACTGCATATGCCGCCATCGCCGGTAAGAAAACTGGTTCCCTTTGCATTACAAGCAAAACAGAAAGGAATAAAAGTATATCACCTTAATATCGGACAGCCTGATATTGAAACTCCGGAAACTGCTTTAAATGCTTTAAAAAACATCGATTTAAAAGTATTGGAATATGCGCTTTCTGAAGGTAACATCGAATACAGAAAGGCCCTTACTGAATATTATCATTCATTAGGTTTTTCAGATCTTACCCCTGATAATTTCATTGTGACCAACGGAGGTTCTGAGGCCCTGAACTTTGCCATTTCTACTTTATGTGATGAGGGTGACGAAGTGATTATTCCTGAGCCTTACTATGCCAACTACAATGGTTTTACCAGTACATTTGATGTGAATGTAGTTGCAGTATCTTCTACTATTGACACTGGCTTTGCTTTGCCTCCTATTGAAGAATTTGAGAAAAAAATCACAGAAAAAACAAGAGCAATTATTATCTGTAATCCAGGAAACCCTACCGGATACCTGTATACCCGTGAGGAGCTTCAGAAGCTTGCAGACATTGCTTTGAAATATGATATTGTCATCATTTCTGATGAAGTATACAGAGAATATGTATATGACGGAAAACAGCAGATCTCAATGTTTGATTTTCCTGAATTAGCTGAAAACTGTATCATCATTGATTCTGAATCCAAGCGTTATTCGATGTGTGGCGTAAGAATCGGATGTCTGGTAACACGTTCCAACAAGATTCGTAATGCAGCCATGCTCTTTGCACAGGCGAGACTAAGTCCGGTTCTTTTAGGACAGATTGCAGCAACAGCGGCACACCAGAATGATGGTGCCTACATCAGAGCAGTAAGAGAAGAATATACCCACAGAAGAAATGTATTGGTAGATCTTTTGAATGCTATCCCGGGCGTAATCTGCCCAAAACCCAGAGGAGCTTTCTACTGTGTTGCTGAACTTCCGGTAGATGATACTGAAAAATTTGCACAGTGGCTGCTTGAAAAATATGCTCTTAACAACGAAACCATCATGGTAGCTCCTGCAGGAGGATTCTACAGTGATCCGGAATTAGGAAAGAAACAGGTAAGAATTGCCTATGTTCTGAAAGAAGAAGATTTAAAAAGAAGTGCCGAAATTCTTAAAGAAGCTTTAAAGAAGTACAGAGAAGAATTCAGCCTTTAAAAACATATTCTATGCCGACACCAAAAAAACTCCATCTGAAAATACCATTTTCGATTCTTTTGCTGTCGGCATTTTTTTCCTGTGATTTCAAAAAAACAGAACAGCCTCTCACCCATAAAAATCAGCATGAGATCACTTACATCAGTGTATCTGATATTGGGGGAAATATGGGGAGCTACAGGATCATTAAAGCCACCAAAGATTCCGTTTTTGCAGAAAAAGGAATGACGGCTAATCAAACCCATAAAAAATGGTCTTCTGCCATCAGTTCCAGCACATGGAAGCAGCTTGTTTCATCAGTCAGGATTGTAGATCTTGATCATATAAAAAGTTCTCCCAGCCAGCAATCGGTAGACGGAACAGATGAAACTTTCCAGATTCGGACTCCAAAAAAATCACATATCTATGTCAATGCTTATGTAGACACTTTACACTACAAGCAGTTGCAACAACTTAAAGAACAACTAGACAAAATTCTACCCAAAGAATACAAATAAAACATGCAGGAAAATTTTTCACTAAAGTCTTATAACACATTCGGTGTTGAAGCTAAGGCCCGCTATTTTACTGAAGTCAACAATATTGATGAATTAAAAGAAGCTCTCGTTTTCTCGAAGACCCATTCTCTTCAACTTCTATTTTTAGGAGGCGGAAGCAATATCCTTCTGACAAAAGATTTTGACGGTCTTGCTGTAAGGCTTAATTTAAAAGGAATTTCCGAAGAGCCCATCAATGAAAATGAAGTATGGGTAACGGCAAAAGCAGGTGAAAACTGGCATGAATTTGTAATGAACTGTCTGCAAAATAATTTTGGCGGACTGGAAAATCTTTCTTTAATCCCCGGAAATGTAGGTACCTCTCCCATGCAGAATATCGGAGCTTACGGAACGGAAATCAAAGATATTTTTGTCAGCTGTCAGGTATTGGATCTGGAAAATCTTGAACTTACAACGTTCAACCTTGAACAGTGCAGGTTCGGTTACAGAGATTCGATCTTCAAACAGGAGGGAAAGGGCAGATATGTTATTCTGGAAGTCACTTTTAAACTCACCCTGAAAGACCACACTATCAAAACAGAATATGGTGCTATAAAATCTGAACTGGAAAATATGGGCATCGAAACCCCAACTATTCAGGATATTTCCAAAGCGGTTATCAATATCAGACAAAGCAAACTGCCGGATCCTAAAGAAATCGGAAATGCGGGAAGCTTTTTCAAAAACCCGACTATTCCTCTGGTGCAGTTTGAGGATTTACAACAAAAATTTGAAAATATTCAGGGTTATCCTAATGGTGATAGGGTAAAAGTTCCTGCAGGATGGCTGATTGAGCAATGTGGATGGAAAGGAAAACAGATCGGAAATGTAGCTTCACACAAACTGCAATCTCTGGTGATCATCAATGCTACAGGAAATGCTACAGGAAAAGAGATTTTTGATTTTTCTACTGAAATTATCAATTCTGTAAAAGAAAAATTCGGAATAGAATTAGAAAGGGAAGTGAATATTATTTAATCTAAAAATAAATAAAGGCTGATTCGATTGGAATACAGCTTTTTTTGTACACTGTTTCTAAAAGCATTGATCAACACAAAGGCGCAGAGGAATTTTTAAGATGCAAAGATTTTATCTGCGATACAATTGAATACAGCATATCTTTATGTTGCATGATTTTATAATACTTCATTCTCACTAAAAATTCTCAATTTTCTTTTGCCTTACAACAGCATGTTATTTAAAATCTTTGCACCCTTGCATTTTCCAGGAATAACTCACTACAAATTATTCCTTCATTCCAAAAAATCATTATTTTAGCTAAAAAATTACAGTTTGTGATGAAAATAGCTATTCTTGGAGCCGGAAATATGGGACTTTCTTTTTCAAAATCATTTTTGAAATACGAACTGATCAAACCCCAACATCTGCATCTTATTATCAGAAGTCAGGAAAAAATCTCCAAAATAGCAGAGGAATTTCCCCAATCAAAAATTTCCACTTTTGAAGAGGTAAAAGACATTGATGCTGATTTGATTATCATTGCTGTAAAACCTCAGGATTTTCAATCGGTTGCGCAGAATATTCAGTTTACTCTCAAAGAAAACCAGATGGTATTATCCATTATGGCGGGAATCAATATTGAAAAAATTCAAAAATTGCTGAACCACCCGCTTGTTGTAAGAGCAATGCCGAACTCTCCTACTCTTCTGGGAATGGGAATTACGGGATATACCGCTGCAGATGGTATTTCTTTCAGTCAACTAATAAGTATAGAAAGACTACTGAACAGTACCGGAAGATCGGTTTATCTGGAAGAAGAAGAGCTTCTGGACGGTGTTACGGCACTTTCAGGAAGCGGCCCTGCCTATTTCTATTATATCATTGATGCAATGATTAAGGCGGGTATTGAAATGGGAATTGAGGAAAACCTTTCTAAGCTTTTTGTAAAGCAGACTATGCTGGGCGCTTATCATCTGATCAATAACTCAGAAAAAAATCTTGAAGAGCTGATTAAAGATGTTGCCTCTAAGGGCGGAACTACAGAAGCGGCTTTAAAAACATTTGAAGACAACAGTTTCAAAGAAATTCTAAAGCAAGGAATTCTGAATGCCGAAAAACGCGCCAAGGAACTTAATCAATAAATCGTTTTTCAACAATCCTGCAAAACGCCCAACCCAGATACACACCAAATGTATTCAGGATGATATCGTCTACCTCAAATATTCCCATCCTAGTAAAGTATTGGAGTGCTTCAATAATGACGATGCATGAGATAAAGGTAAATATCAATGGCTTTAGTTTTTTCAGATCATGAAAAACCCAGCCCAAAAACCCAAAAGGAATAAACATAATAACATTTCCAAACACGATCGTCACAATATCTACGGGGCTATTCGGGCCCTGGATAAAATGTATTGTAGAGAAAACAGGTGCTAAAGTAATGAGGTTTTCTTCATACTGAAATCTCCCCATTCCCAAAAACATCAGGTACAGCAAAAACAGAGTATAGGGAACAATAATGATTTTATATATTTTCTTTAACATTGACTGCTAATATATTCATTTCAAAAACATTAAATTTGTGTATTAAAATAATTTAATGAAATACGTTCTACTTACACTTATTTCAGCAATGCTGCTGTCGGTTTCATGGCCAACTTATGG
>JASLCD010000478.1 GCA_030146295.1 Chryseobacterium sp. | reverse complement strand
AAGGCTTCAAATATTCCATTATCGGTTATATTGGTTTTTTGCTGGGCACAGTTTCCGCAATATTCATATTTCCGAATGATTTTGAATTTTATGGAAAGCTGCGTTATATTCTTCCTACTGCAGAGATGCTGGTCCCTTTTGTTGTACTGGGAATTTCCTATTCAAATGTGAAGTTTTTTCACACAGTAGAAAGAGATGGTAAAAAACAAAATATGCTGTCATTGTCGCTGCTTACTGTTTTTATCAACTTTCTTATTTTCACTGTTGTATTTTTTATACTCCCCTATTTTTATCCAAAGTTCAGGCACTCGGAAGCATGGAAGATCAAGGAAATGATTCTTCCGCTGATTTTAATTCTTTCGTTTTGTGCCATTTTCAATAAATACACGTCCAATTACAAAAGAATTGTGGTTTCCAATATTTTTGACAATCTGTTTCCAAAAATAGCGAACCTGGGAGCTTTCTGCCTCTTTTTCTTTGCTTTATCAC
Organism: Chryseobacterium sp.; assembly: GCA_030146295.1. GTDB lineage: Bacteria > Bacteroidota > Bacteroidia > Flavobacteriales > Weeksellaceae > Chryseobacterium. The sequence continues at coordinate 5,216 of JASLCD010000478.1, read as the reverse complement.
AGAATATTTCTGCTCCGACATCGCAGAAAATTGCATACGTTTTCTTTTTTGGAATATTCTTTTTGATGCTTTTGGGGTATATCTATTACACCAACAAACTGGAAAAAATCAAACTTGATTTTAATACGGATTATTTTAAGAAGAATAATTTCTGGAGAGAGTTTTTCAATTACAGCTTCTTCGGATTCCTGGGAACTTTTGGAAATTACCTGGCGATCAACAGCTTTATGATCGGAGAATTTATGGGAATGGAAGAGGTAGGAATCTATTCTGTCTTATACGCCCTGATCTCATTAATCTCTATTCCTCAGCTTGGATTATTTAACATTTCGGCTCCTATCATCAACAAGACGTTAGCAGATGGAGATATGGAAGAGCTGGACAGGTTTCACAAGAAAACATCTTTAACGCTCTATTTCCTGGGCGCTGTTTTATTCTCCTGCATCATGGTTGGATTCCCTTATCTGACACAATTCATGCCCAAGAACGGAACCATGCTGAGAGAATACGAACCTGTAGTATGGATTTGGGGTTCTGCCGTGCTGATAGATCTTGCAACCGGATTTAACGGAAATATTATCTCACTTTCAAAATATTACAGATTCAATATTCTGGTGATGCTTTTACTGGCGGGGCTTACTATTGGCCTCAACTATTATTTTATTAAAAATACAGACCTGAAACTGATCGGAATCGCCTTGTCTACAGCCATTTCTCTTTCCATCTATAATGTTGTGAAAATCACTTTCAATTATTTTGTATTTAAGGTTTCACCGTTGAGTATCGAAATGATTTTTGTTTCTATCATCTGTACACTGGCTATAACTGTGGCTATTGTTCTTCCCAACTTCAACAGCAATCTGATCAACCTGGTTTATAAGCCGGCAGTTGTTCTGATCCTGATCTATATTGGAAATTACTTCACCAAGATTTTCCCGATTGAGGAATATCTAAATATGAAATTTATTAAGAGTATTCTTAAGTTTAAGTAAAAAAAATACTACATTCGCAAATATTATATAAACAGATTAACCGAATACTATATAATATGAAATCGGTATGGCTCAGAAACAACAACACGCGTCTGATAGCGACAAGCATCCTAAACAAGATTTTCAGGTAGAGCGCTTAGCTTTTTTCAGTGATGCAATTTTTGCCATTGCAATTACTCTTCTTATCATCGAGTTTAAAATTCCGCATATAACCAAAGAAACCACTTTTGATAATGCCTGGGAACAGTTAGTTGAGCTTAAATACAATTTGTTTGCTCTTTTATTGAGCTTTTTTCTCATTGTAACCTATTGGATGCGCCATCATTTTCTATTTAAGCATATTCATAATTACAACAAGCAGATTGTAATAGCCAATATGATCATGCTGCTACCCATTATCTTCTTTCCTTTTACTACTGCTTTTTTTGCTGAGAGTGTGGACAATAAGAATGTTGTTATATTAGCATTCAGATTTTTCTTGTTAAATCATATTCTTGCAGGAGTGGCTATTTACACCCTTTATTGGCTTGCGATTGTAAAACACAAAGAATATTCTTTCGAAATGACTTCAGCGGAAAGAAAAAAATTTACTTCTGACCTGCTATTCACGACAATTATTTTTTCAATTATATTTTTAGTTACGTTTTTGACGAGCAATGTTCAGACTGTTTTATTTGTATTTCTTGTATGTGGATTATCAAAAAAAATATTTGATACATTCGTAAAAAAAACAATCAAAAAAACGTAATTATTGAGTAAGTTTATTCAAAATATTTTCCAGATTTTTTAAAATCTCCTTTTTACCATATTTTGTTTGAAAATCAAAATTGATCGCTGATGATTTACCCCACTGCTTAAGAATATTTTCTTCTTCCGGAAGAATAAATGCTAAATTTGACTGATAGCTTTTGGGAAAAACAGCCAGTTTTCCATACTTAATGGCATCACCAAGGTTTCCTGTCATTTTAGTCAGTCCATAGGTTTCTTTCATGCTGAAAAATTCCGTATCCTGTTGAATCGGACACCATAGAACGTCTGCTTTCTGCATCCATTTTTCAAATTCTTCAGAAGAGACTCTTTCGGAAAAATAGGTGACTTCAATATTTTCAGAGAGTTTTTCAGACAGACTTTCAAGTTGTTTCAACTCATATCCTTTTGCTTTTCCAAGGAAAACAAATTGATAGGGCTGATCTGTATTGAGTTTCTGAATGGTTTCAAAGATATAGCTGTAATCTCTTCTTTTCTGCGAAACACCACCGGGAATCACCACTACAAAATCTTCATTCTTCGATTTGTCAAAATCTCTTGTATAAAACAATGGCAAAAACTGATATCTCTCTGACATCAATGCTTCATCCAGTACGAAAAGAGATCTGGAGGTCTGATACACTTTGGATTTGTTGAATAATCCTTCCTTCAGCCACAATTTTAGCCTGAAAATAATATCTCCTTTGAAGACACTTTTTATCAGGTTGAGTTTTGAAGCTTTTGTAAAATTAAGATTATGGGTAATGATTGCGGTATTGTACTTTTTTGTCAGTGCTAAAAATGTATTAAAATAACGATGTACAGTACCTATGATAACCAGATCATACCCTTTTCCCTTCACCTGATCCAGAATCATAGAGCTGTCTGACAGGAACACAGCTTCATTGCTAAAACTGATCTGATCTTTAATCTTTTTTGAAAAATAATAGTCTACGGCAAAATCCTGAGACCCTTCCATAACATCTATGAAAGCCTGGGCAATTTCTGCATGGGTATCTATTTCTATGTAAGCTATTTTTTTCACGAGGTTAAAAAGGAATCTTTAAAAGTTTTGGCTAAAGCCAATGGAATTTTTATTTTTATGAAACGGGTTAAAACCCGCCCCTATTAAATTTACAGATGATAAATAACACTTCTACATTTTCAGCCATTTCTTTTTCAGCATTCTCCAACGCTGATCATTAACAGCTTTTTGCTCTTCTTTTGTAATTTTAAGTTCCATTTTCTCTGATCTGCAATTTTCATAGGAATTGATAATATCAAAGAAAAATGATGGAGATTTGCTTTTCATCGCTTCTTTTGAAGCTGCTATATAGGCCAGAAACCTGTTCAGCCCAAGAAAATAAAAGTACCTGCCATAATAATCTGCCGGCCGTATGGTATAATCAGTACCTTTTACTTTTATCAGCTTCACATGAAGTTCCGAAAGAACGACTTCCTTCCATCCCAGATTTTCCAGCAGGATGGAATCAATATTATCCCAGCCCAATGTTTCCCTTAAACCACCGATCTGAATAAAACATTCTTTACGGTAAGCTTTCATAGGTCCTCTTACGTGATGTTTATTGGAGTTTCCTTCATAGATCCAGTTCCCATCTTTTTCTACGTACAAAAGGCCTCCTACGAGCCCGTATCCCGGATTGTTTTTAAAAGCTGTTTCTACCGCTGCCAGATAGTTCTCCGGAAGAATGATATCGGCATCAAATTTACAGATGATATCAAATTCATTCACAGTCTGAGTCTGAAGTCCCTTTTTAAAAGCATGAACAACTTTAGATCCGGGCTGGTGTTCAGATTTCTGAAGGTTGACTGTTTCAAAACGGGAATCTGTTTCTGTATATTTCCTGATTATTGCAGGAGTTCCATCTACAGAACCATCATTCACTACCACTACTTTAAAATCTTTGCTGCTCTGCTGTTGTAAAGAATCAAGGGTAAAGGAGAGGTTGTCTTCTTCGTTATGGGCAGGAATTATGATTAAAAACCTCACGGGAATTATAAGTGATTAATGATGAACAATCAATGATAAGATTCTAGCCATTTAGGGTATCGGTTATCATTGATCATTCATCGTTTATAGAATTTATTTATTATGCGGTTTCAGCATATTTTTCGGATCAAGGATTTCGTCCAGTTTCTCCTGGGAAAGAATTCCCTTTTCAAGAACAAGGTTGTAAACGCTTTTCCCTGTTTCCAATGCTTCTTTGGCAATCTGTGTAGACTGTTTGTACCCGATATAAGGGTTAAGTGCTGTTACAATACCGATGCTGTGCTTCACCATATTCAGGCAAATTTCTTTATTGGCAGTAATTCCTACCACACATTTATCACGAAGGGTATCTAAAGCATTGCAAAGGAAGTTGATATTTTCCATGATGGCATGAGAAAGTACGGGTTCCATTACATTAAGCTGCAACTGTCCTGCTTCTGCTGCAAAAGTTACAGTAAGATCATTCCCGAATACTTTGAAACAAACCTGGTTTACTACTTCAGGGATCACCGGATTTACTTTACCCGGCATGATAGAAGATCCCGGCTGCATCGGCGGAAGGTTGATTTCAAAAAGACCTGCTCTTGGGCCTGATGAAAGCAATCTTAAATCGTTACAGATTTTAGAAAGCTTCACGGCAAGACGTTTCGTCGCTGAAGAGTAGATCACATAAGATCCGGTATCAGGAGTTGCTTCTACTAAATCCGGTGCTGAAACGATCGGAAATCCTGTAATCTGAGCTAAGTTTTTCGCACAAAGAGTAGCATAACCCACCGGAGCATTTAATCCTGTTCCGATAGCTGTTGCTCCCATATTCACTTCTACGAAAAGGTTTGCATTGTTATTCAGTTTAGAGATATCCTCTTCTAACGTTGCTGCATAGGCTTCGAATTCCTGTCCCAAGGTCATTGGAACTGCATCCTGAAGCTGAGTACGTCCCATTTTGATCACGTCATGAAACTCCTGTCCTTTTGCACGAAACGCTGTGATAATTCTTTCCAGTTTCTCTACCAGTCCGATATTCATCTGAAGCAGTCCCATTTTGATAGCTGTAGGATAAGCGTCATTGGTAGACTGAGAAAGGTTGATATGATCGTTTGGTGAACAGAATTCATATTCTCCTTTATTTTTTCCTAATTTTTCCAACACGATATTGGCGATCACCTCGTTTGCATTCATGTTGATGGAAGTTCCTGCTCCCCCCTGAATCATATCTACCGGGAACTGGTCATGATATTTCCCCTCTACAATTTCATCACATGCTTCTGCTATTTTAAAATACAGATTCTCGTCTAAAAGCCCTAATTCATAATTGGTTTTAGCTGCTGCTTTTTTTACAAAAGCCAATCCTTTTATGAAATCCGGATACGAAGACAAAAGCTGCCCTGAAATTTTAAAATTGTTGATAGCTCTTTGTGTCTGAACCCCATAATAAGCATCTAAAGGCACATTCAGTTCGCCTAATA
>JASLCD010000474.1 GCA_030146295.1 Chryseobacterium sp. | reverse complement strand
ATATGCTGAATTTCCTCGACCAGTTTTATAAAGAATGGAATGTAGATTAGAAAATATTATATCCCAGAATTAAAGAAACATATTTGAGATCTGCTGTAGCAGCATTTCTTTTTTCATCCAGCAGATTGGTGCTTGTATTATATCTTGCTTCGATGCTGTATGTATTCTTATAGTTGAAACCTACACCGAATACAGCACTTTTAAAGCCTTGGGACGGAGATAATTGTAATTTATCAAATACCGTCCCATCATAATCTAGATCAATGGATTCTGAGGAGCTGGTTTTAAACGAAAGGATATTAATACCGGCATTGATAAAGACTTTTGAATCATCATTGATAAACATATAATGTCTTAAGCTTAGAGGAAGGCTGAAGAATGAATAATTCTCCATATGCATATTATATAGATTGTCACTCGTTTTGATGCTTGTCTTATTGTTGTAAAGAGAATAGGTAGGTTCCAGAACGATGGACCATTTGTTTTTGTTGAATGGTAATACGATTTCCGCTTCTACCCCTATCCTTGCCCCTATTTTAGAAGGTAAGCCATCATTACGGTAAGTTTGTTCTATTTTCAATGGAGAATAGAAATTGGCCCCGGGTCTTATGCTTAGGTTAAATTTAGCTTTCTTTTTAGTTTCAGCGAAAGACTGATTGCTTGAAGTTGATGCTCCGGAAAACTTACTGTTGTAAAGGCTGAAAATTTTCTTTAGATCTCCTGTTGTATAATTTGTTTTTACTGCTAGAGCCATAGTATTGCTGTCATCAGAAAAGATTGTTTTCAGTTGATTGATGTAATCATCATTGGTGGCCACCTGAGAACTGCTGCCATTGAAAAAATACTTTTTATAGATCAGTGGCTGAATAGAAGAATCAGAATCGGAATAAAAATATCTTCCAAAATTTTGTTTCTGATAGAAATACAGACTTTTACTACCCTTCACGATTTCTTTTAAGAAAACCATTCCCTTTCTTAGTTCAGGGGCTTTATTGTAGGAAAGGTCATCAAGATTATCAGAAGAATAATCAATATCACCGTTATAAGTGATGAATTTTACTTCATTATAAATTCCAAATTCTTTAATAGTAGCAGGAGTACCGGTATTTTCGACGGAGCTTTCATCTGTTTTATAAACAAAATTGTCAGGAGTACTTACCCATCCTTGGTTTTTGATCAGTACCTCTTTTTTTACGTCATTGCTGGTGATGATGTATCCTTTTTCAAATTTTACCTGCGCACAGATTAGTACAATACAAAAGGAAAACAGTACCGAGAACGTTTTTTTCATGGTTAATTAGGGTTAAAAATTTGGGCGCAAATATAGATAAAATAGAGATAAGAAGTATCTTTGTAAAATATGACACTCATTATTTTCATAATATTTCTGGCTTCTGTTCTTTCCCTGGTCCTGTCTAAGGTAAAGTCAGGAAGCATGGCGAAGTGGGCAAAGCTGTTTCGTATTATAACAGTAGTTTTTTCAATTTCTGTTTTTACATACTGGTTTATCAAGAAAAGTGCTGTGGCGTTTGTGGATAATTCTGTGGGGCTGCAGGTCATCAATAAACTTCCTCAGGCATTGGATTTTTACCTGATCAATGTTAATAAAGCTGATAAGAATACAACCCTTGAGCCTAAGCATATTGGTAAAATACGTCCGGAATATTACAGAATAGAATATCTGAAAATGGATAAGTCTGATGAATACTGGATCGTAGGATATCTTGGAAAGAAAAATCTGGTGTACTTTTCCCAGCATTCTGTACCGAATAAAAATATTGATCAGATTGTAGAAGTACAGAATTATATTAACCAAAGTATGAAGCTTTCCGAATTGGCAAAAAAGCAGGTAGATGCCTATAATTATGAGAATACAAAACTGGGGATCTGGATTACACTGGATTTCCTGCTTCTCTTTCTCAATCTGGTATTGCTTCTGAGGAAAAATAAATAAGAATAGAAATAGGTAATGGGCTTTTTATAGTACCCATTACCCATTATGTTTTTTTGCTAAGGATAATCCAGGATTTGCATAATCTGTTCCTTAAATTCCTCAGGACAAGATTTTATAAGTTTGTCTTTAGTCTGTTTGCTGATTTCTTTGGGAGTCATCCATTCCGTTTTATTAGAATTAAGACTGTGGTGATCATATACTCTTTTTATGGTATTGTTTTCATAAAAAATATATTCATCACCAAGCCAGTTACTGGCAATGCTGATTGTGCAAATTTCCTTTTCCATGATTTATGTTTTTAAAGCATAATGTATTGTGAATTACATTATACTCTAATTTATGAAATTTTTCGTTATGAAAAAGGAATTTGAATTAATCTTTTATTCCATATCCGGCTTTATTCATTTAAAATAATGTTCCTGTGCTTTCCGTTGCCATTTGCGGAACATGAATATCGGTTTTCCATTCCTCATTGAGTTTCTTGATAAAGTAGGCGGATAATAAAGGAGAGGCTTTTTCGATATTCTGATGTACGAAAAAGTAGAGATTCTGAAGCCCCTCTTTCTTCCATTTTGTGAGGTGTTTCAACCAGTCATCCAATCTTTCATAGTCACTTTCTGCATTGGCTCCTACATAACGGATAAATGCATTGGGAGTCGTAAGACGCATATGAAGCATATCTCTTCTGCCGGCAGTATCTACAATGATATTGGTGATATTATGAGCTTCAAACAGTTCACACGTTGTGTTGAGGATCTCCTCATTGGTAAACCATTCTGTATTTCTGAGCTCTATAGCTAAAGGTACTTCTTTAGGCCATTCTTTTACAAATTTTTCCAGTCTGTCATAATCCTTAGGCTTGAAATTGTCATGAAGCTGAAGAAAAGCCATTCCCAGTTTTTCATCAAAATTGATGACGGCCGAAGCAAAGTGAGTGACAGGATCTGTCACATCAATCAATCTTCTGAAATGAGAAACCGTATTGGTGATCTTAGGAAAGAATTTAAAATGATCGGGAGTTTTCTCTTTCCATGTTTTTACCTGATCAGGAGTTGGCATTCCGTAGAAAGTAGCGTTCAGTTCAATAGAATTAAACTGAGTGCCATAGTAGGTTAGTTCATCTTTAGTTCCTTTAGGATAAAATCCTTTAAGATCTGTTTTATTCCATTTTGCACATCCGATAGAAATATTTTCCAGTCCTTTTTTATTCAGAGCCAGTATTTCCTTGGTTTTAGGATGGTCTTTAGGTAATGTGAAATCTATTTTTGATGGGTCTTCTACTTGTCCGAATTTCATATCTGTAGTTTTGGTATTAAACAATAAACACAAATATAAACCAAAAATTTCAGAGCATTCCATGATTTTCAGGGAAAGTAATAGAGGTGAAAATGGCTGTTCCGTAACAAACCCTTAATGATATGTAATGTATTCGGATGGTATTTTTATCCTTCTAAACAAGTTCGTAAAGCTTGAGGAATAAAGTTATTTTTGATTTTATCTAGAATTTTTTTTAAGTCTGCCACGATATTTCTATTAAGTTTTTTTTAAGGAAATGTTAAACATTCTGTTACGTAATGTTAATTCTATGTTACCATACTTCATTTTTACTAGATATAATTTTACACCAAGTTTATAGCGAATAAAATATGAAGAAAAAAATCATCTGTGCTTTTGCTCTGTTATCGTTTGGGTTTGCATTTTCACAGGAAACCAGTTCTAAAATTTTTGGAAGATTAAAGGGAATTTCTTCCGAAGTTACAGTAAAGGTAGTTCATCTTCCTACCAATAGTACCTTTGAAACGAAAAGTAACAGCAAAGGACAGTTCAGTTTAGATAATCTTCAGCCGGGAGGGCCTTATAAAATTGAAATTTCTGACGGATCACAGGTTATTTATGAAAACCCGAATCTGCAGCTTTCTTTAGGAAATAATGACTTACCTGTAGTAGAAGTAGGAAGTAAAGAAAAGACAATTGATGAGGTGAAAATTACTTCTAAAAAAACCGGTGCCAAATATGGTGTAGGGATCAGCCAGGCACAGATTTCCGGTCTTCCTAATATCAACCGCGGAATTCAGGATGTTACCAAACTGGTTCCTCAAAGTGCTAACAACTCTTTCAACGGCACCAATTTCCGTTATAATAACGTGACAATTGATGGTTCTATCAATAACGATGCTATTGGCTTCAGCCCGTCACTGGGAGGGCAGACTGGAACTTCGGGGATGCCCGGAAGCAGTACCCGTTCCAATTCTATAAGTCTGGATGCTATTCAGGATGTACAGGTTTATATTGCCCCTTATGATGTAAAGCTTGGTAATTTCCTTGGAGGAAGTATCAATGCGGTAACACGAAGCGGGAGCAATGATGTTACGGGATCCATTTATGCATATGGAAGAAATGCGGCGATTACTGGTAACAACAGGGTAGGAGACAATTCTAAAATGCCAAAAGATTTTGAAGACTTTATCTATGGAGGAAGAGTAGGTTTGCCGATTGTGCGGGATAAAGTATTCTTATTTACCAATTTAGAATATACCAAGAGAACAGATCCTGTATTCTATAATGCCAATGATCCGGGAGCATTGGTGAACGAACAGGTTGCCCAGCAGATTTCAGATTTTGTACGAAATAAATATGGATTCAATGTAGGAAGCTTTAATCAGTACAATAACTTTTCTGAAAGCTCTAAACTTTTCAATAAGTTAGACTGGAAAATTAATGATAAGCACACCTTATCCATTAAAAATAATACAGTATTTTCACAGGCATCCAACCTGGAAAGAGACGGAGCCAACTTCAGATTCTCCAGCATGGATTTTGTTCAGAAAAATACGGCATCTACCACTACACTAGAACTAAAAAGCCGTTTTAATGATAAATGGAGTAATAATTTAGTGGTTGGGTATTCTTCCATTCATGATTACAGGGATCCTACTTCCGGTAATGCCATGTTTCCACAGGTAGAAATTGCTTACAACGGTGGAACAATTCTTTTGGGAAATGACAGAGAGGCTACTGTTTTCAATATGAAGCAGAAGACTTTTGAAATCACAGATAACCTTACCTACAAAACGGGAAATCATACCTTCTTATTAGGAACGCACAATGAGTTGTACAATATTGACTATGGTTTTGTAAATGCATTGAACGGAAGAATCTCATATAAAAACCTTAATGATTTTTATAACGGAACTCCTGCAAGAATAAGAGGAACATATCCTTTTAACGGAGACAGCAGACAGACACTTTTTGATAATCCTTATGCTCAGTACAAAGTGAATTTGCTTTCTCTGTATCTTCAGGATGAAATCAACTGGGGAAGAGTGAGACTTTCACCAGGGGTAAGAGTCGATTATACAGACTTGCCGAATAAGCCACAATTAAGTCCGTTGGTAAACAATTCACCTCAGGATCCTAATGCTGGGAATACTTATAGCTACACTCCGTTGAGCCAGCTTACCAATAACTATCTGAATAAACCTACATTCTCTCCAAGACTTGGATTTACCATTGATCTTACAGAAAACAGATCTATGGTACTGAGAGGAGGATCTGGTATTTTTGTGGGGAGAATTCCTTTTGCATGGTTAGGATATGCTTATTATAATGACGGAGTAGGTTTCGGAAGTTATGATTATAATGCCCCAACACCGGCACAGCTTGCTGCTAACGGAGATCCTTTGAATAGCGCCAATTTCCCGAAATGGCAGAACTCTTCAAAAGTACAGGTAGACCTTATTGATAATAATTTTAAAATGCCAAGAGTGTGGAGAAGCTCCTTAGCATTCGATTATACCCTTGCAGGATATAAATTGACTTTGGAAGGGATCTATACAAAAGTACTTTATGATCTGAAATTCCAGCAGGTGAATAAAACGGATAACGTAACGTATTACAGCTATGATACCAATCATGAGATGCCAATCTATACGACAAATATCAACAGTAATTTTTCTAATGCCTATCTTTTATCCAATACTAAAGAAGGATACCGGTATAACCTGACGGCACAGCTTTCGAAATCATACGACTTCGGTTTTAATTTCTTTGTGGCATACACCTATGGAGATGCTAAAGATATTACCAACGGGATCAGAAACTCTATGGAAAGCAACTGGCAGATGAATCAGTCTCTTACGCCTAATGATCCGAAGTTGACGACCTCTAATTTCGCCATCAAAAACAGAGTGGTAGCCAATCTTGGATATGCCTTTAATATTTCCGATACCAACAGATTATACACCAATGTATATTTCAATGCACAGTCCGGAAATCCATTTTCATGGGGATTTGTGAACAGTACGATTGCCAATACGGGACAGGCAGCAGGACTTGCTTATATCTTTAAAGATGCCGCAGAAGCTTCCAAATATATCGTTCCTGTAAAAGATGCTGCAGGAAATGTGGTAGTCACTGCCCAGCAGCAGATTGCAGACTACGAAAACTTTGTCAACAGCAATGATTATCTGAAATCCAGAAGGGGCAAATTCACCGAAAGAAACGGTGATGTGACGCCGTGGAATATTCAGGCGGATATCAGAATCATGGATGAGATCAAACTGAGCAAGAAATCTAAAAATAATATACAGATCTCATTGAGCATCATCAATTTTACCAATCTGTTGAACAAAGACTGGGGAAAAGTATATTTTGTACCTAATACTTTCAACTCTACAGCAAGTGTAGGTTTAACAAAGGTTGGAAATGTGGCAACAGGACAGCCTTCTGCCGGAGATCCTACTTATAACTTTAAAACTCCGGGACTGCCTTATACCATTGATCAGTTTGCATCAAGATTCCAGGCTCAGCTGGGAGTTCGGTATAATTTTTAATTACGCTTTTACATTTTACTTCATAATTCTTTTTCAAAGGTCCGGATTTTCTTTCCGGACCTTTTTATTAATTATGATTGATGAATGATAGACTTTTTGAATCTAAATTGGGCCTTGTTTATCTTAAAACGGCTCGGTTCAATCCTGGTGAAAATCGCGTAACGCCCAAAATAATATCCAAATTTTAACTATAGGAACGGGCTTCAGCCCGTTTTCATAAAAATAAACCATCCATCGGCTTTAGCCAAAACTTATTAATACTATAAGAATCATCTGTGAAAATCGGTGTAGTCCTCGGGTAATAGATGATCTGTCAACTGAACTCAGAAACCTATTGCATTGAAAAAACGACAAAAGCACACCTCTCGGTATGCTTTTGTAAATATAGCGTGTTTATTACTTGGTCTTATGCCTCACAGCTTGAGCATGATACGAAGTTGACCATCATTTCTTTTGAAACCGATGAACTTCTTTGGTAATAAAGTGTTTTTACTCCTTTTTTCCAAGCTTCAATATAAAGATAGTTTACATCTTTTACAGGCATTGTAGAAGGAATCTGTAGATTCAGAGACTGTGCCTGGTCAATATATTGCTGTCTCTGTGCAGCCTGAGAAATAATCTCCATTGGAGAGATTTCTTTGAATGTTTTGAATACTGCCTTTTCTTCAGGAGTAAGTTCATTCAGGTGTTGTACAGATCCGTGGTTCAACATGATGGTTCTCCATGTTTCTTCGTTATCCAAGCCTTTTTCCTTCAATAGTTTTGCCAGGTATTTGTTCTTACGCATAAAGTTTCCTTTCGCAAGACCTGCTTTATAATA
>JASLCD010000438.1 GCA_030146295.1 Chryseobacterium sp. | reverse complement strand
TTTACTTAATGTCGTTTTCTCAAAAACCATTCCACAAATTTTTTTATGCCATTTTGGAAGTCTGTGGCCGGTTTATACCCTATTAAATCCCTTGCTTTGGTAATGTCCGCATTCGTTTTTGTGACATCTCCGGGTTGCATTGGCAGAATTTTTCTGGTGGCAGTTTTTCCCATTGCAGTTTCTATAGCAGCAACCATCTGAGATAAAGTGACCACCTGGTTTTCTCCGAGATTAAGTATTTCATACACCCCGGAATTGGCCTCCAGATAAAGGATAGACTTCGTAATCCCATCTATAATATCATCTATATAGGTATAGTCTCTGGCAGTATTTCCATCACCATAAAAAGGGATTTCCTGATCCTCTGAAATAAGCTTTACAAACTTGTGTATGGCAAGGTCTGGTCTTTGTCTCGGCCCATATACTGTAAAGAACCTGAGCTGGATCATATCTATATGGTATAGATTGTGGTAAACATGTCCTATAATTTCTCCACTTTTCTTGGTGGCCGCATAGGGGGATATAGGATTGTCTACATTATCTGTTTCTGCAAAAGGAACCTTTTCATTGTTTCCGTAAACACTTGATGAGGAGGCGCAAATAAATTTTTTAATATTGAAATCTTTACACAGTTCCCAAAGATTCATAGTCCCTCTTACATTCACTTCTTCATATTCTAAAGGGCGCTCAATGGAAGGGCGTACACCAGCAAGTGCAGCAAGATGAATCACCATATCAATATGGTGGTTTTTAAAGATGTTTTCAAGACCTTTTTGGTCACGGATATCCTGCCAATAGAGGGAATACTGGTCAGAATGAGTGAGTGAAATTAAGTGACGGATATCAGTCTCTTTATCTGAGTATTCAAAATCCGAAATTTTACCAATTGATTCTAAAGTATTTTTAATTTTTACCTGATAGTTATAGAAATCATCAAAATTGTCAATGTTTATGACAGAATGTCCATTTCTTAATAATCGTTCAATTAGATGAGATCCGATGAACCCACTGCCGCCTGTTACAAGATAAACCATTTGTATTTTTTATGAGTACAAAAATATAAATTTTACTTTTTGAAAAATATAATCATTAAATTTACTTAAAAAAGTAATACAAATATAATATGCAGTTTCAAGGGCAAATTTTAAAGATGACAAGCTATGATGCAAAACCAATCCAATACTACCTCAATCTTTCAGGAGATCTGATTCATATGAATGAGTTGATTGGAAAGGAATTAAGTATCAGGCACACGGGATTTCAATGTGTAAACTGCGGGGAAAATAAGCCTATTTACAGAATGGGATTCTGCAAAAACTGTTTTTTTGAAAGCCCTTATGCAAGTGATACCATTATCCGTCCGGAGCTTTCTACAGCACATTTAGGAGTTGCAGAAAGAGATCTGGAGGTAGAAAAACAAATTCAGCTTCAGCCGCACACCGTGTATCTGGCTTATACCGGAGATGTAAAGGTTGGAGTTACAAGAAATACCCAGATTCCTACTAGATGGATTGATCAGGGCGCTACTTTTGCATTACCCATTGCGAGAACAGAGAACCGGTATGAAGCAGGGATGATAGAAGTTGCTTTGAAAGAACATCTTGCTGATAAAACAAACTGGAGAAAGATGCTTCAGGATGATTTTGAAGGAGAAATTGATCTTGCGGACTTCAGGCAGAAGATCAAAGAATATTTTCCTGAAGACTTTCAGAAATTTTATAGTGAAGGAGAAGAATTGTGGATGTTCGATTACCCTTTTGCAAAACCGGAAAAAGTTACTTCATTCACATTAGATAAAAAACCCGAATTTACAGGAAGGCTTACCGGAATTAAAGGGCAATACATGGGATTTGAAGGAGGAAATTTTATCAATGTAAGAGGACATGAAGGATATGTGATTGAACTTGAAATAAGGAATTGATTGCTGAAAAAATAAAACCAAATTACAAAATATGAGAAAATGGGTCAAAAGACTATTGATAAGTTTCGGAATCTTGGCAGGAATTCTTCTTGCTGCGAATTTTGGACTGAATATATGGCTTAAAACCCAGCTTCCGGACTATATTAAAAAGAATACTGAGTATAAAGTTTCCTATAAAACCCTGGATGTAGATTTAGGAACAGGGAATATCTTCGCTTCCGGAATTTCTATCAACAGCAAAAATCCCCAAAATACAGAAGTTATCGGATTGCAAGGGACTATTGATACCCTTAAAATAAGCCGTTTTGGGATTTACGATGCTATTTTTAATAAAAGAATAAGTTCTTCGGATTTGTTGCTGGCAAGACCCAGTTTAAATATTATTCTTGCCAAACCCGTCGATCGGAAAACAGGAAAAAAAAGAAGCCCGTTTTTGTTTGAAAATATTAGAATCAACAACGGGAAAATTGCTGTTTTCAGGCATACTAAACAAAAGTTTCTATCTGTACAGCAGCTGGATCTGTTTGTGGAAAACTTGCAGATGACAGAAGAATCGGTTGAAGATAAACTGCCAGTAGTTTTTGACAGATACAGTATTAAAGGGGAGAAGTTCTTTTTCCGTCCCGATGAAACGTATGCCATTACTATTAATAAGATTAATACCAGTGACGGGCAGATGTCAGTTGAAAATTTCAGACTGACTCCGCTTCTTTCTTTTGCCCAGTTTAAAAAGTTTTATCCTAAAAAGCCCCAATTATTTGAATTTAGTGTTCCAAAAATGGAATTCAAAGATGTAGTTTTGACAAAAAATAAAGTGTCACTGGCTAACGCCGCCTTTCAAAATCCTGTTTTTACAGTATATAATACAGGAGTAAAAGCGGTAAAAACAAATAAAAATTCCAATTTTGAAATTGATTTAAAAAATATAAAACTCAATAATGCCGTAGTTCAGATCAATAAACAGGATGGCAATAAATTCCTGTCTGTTGGAAACCTTAATCTGAATGTCAGTCAGCTGATGTTTAATAAAGAAAGTTCACAACAGGTGATTCCTGTCGGATATAAAGATTTTTTGCTTTCCGGAAAAGATATACAGTATTCCAATCATCAGAATATCTCGATAAGAAGCCTTGCACTAAGCCCTAAAAGTGGGGAAATTAGAGATGTTTTGCTGACATCCGGAACTCCATCAGCAGGAAAAACAACTGCAGATATAAAAACAAATCATATTGCTTTTAATATTAATACAATTGAATTTCTTAATAAAAAAGTGAATCTTGATCTCAAAGATATTCTCGTTGAGAATGTAAATGGAACGATCAAAGCAGGAGAGAAGAAGCCCCACAAAACCCCGGGACCGGGAATCATACAATCTCTAGTGATAGGGAAGATGTCTTTGAAAAACTCAAACATCACTTATGATAACGGAAAAGAACCCCTGATTTTTCATGATTTGAATGCTACACTTAATGCTATTGAATTGGCCCCCAAGCCGAATCAACAGGGATTATCCTTCAAAGTCAAAGATTATTACCTCACCACCCGGAACTTTGCCTACAAAACACAGTTCTACAATATGAGTTTAGGACTTCTGAAGCTGAATAAAAATAAAGTTCAGATCAATAATTTTGCGATGAAACCTCTTGTTTCGAGGGGACAGTTTATCAAAATGATTCCTGTTGAAAGAGATTTGTATGATATAAAAGCCGGACAAATAATTGCAGAAGGAAGCTGGGACGTGTTTTCTCATCATAAAATGGTGAATGCTTCCCATGTCACGATCCAGTCAGCAGATGCCAATATTTTCAGAAGTAAAATTCCGAAAGACGATCCAAAAATAAAAGCGCTGTATTCCAAAATGCTGCGTTCCATTAAGATTCCGATGACGATCAATAATCTTGATCTGAAAAATTCAGTACTAGTTTATGAAGAAGATACTCCGGAAAGTATGGGCCCCGGAAAATTGATATTCAGCAACTTTAATATGAATGTCAGAAACCTGAATTCCGCCAAGATAAAAGGAAAGCCCACAAAAGTGGATATTAAGATCAATTGTTCATTCATGAACCTGTCACCACTTTCCGTAAACTGGAACTTCGATGTTGCTGATAAGAACGATAACTTTACGATTTCAGGAAAAACCAGCAGTCTTCCTGCCAGTGGAATCAATCCATTTATCAGGCCATATCTTCATGTGACGGCTACAGCAGGAACGATTCAGGAAATGTTGTTTAATTTTAAAGGAAATCCTGCAGGATTACACGGAACTTTTAATCTTAAACATAAAGATCTGAAAATAGCGGTACTCAATAAGACGAATCATGAAAAGAAAGGCTTCCTCACGGCTGTTGCCAATGTTTTTCTCAAATCAGATTCAGGAAGTTTTCCTGAGGCAGTCATAGTAGAAAATGTAGAACGTGACCCGACAAAATCCTTCTTTAATCTGTTCTGGAAAGGAATTGAGCAGGGATTGAAGAAAACCCTTATTGGTAAAAGTGTAGAAAAGACAGAGAAAAAGGTTAAAAATGCTGTTTCTTCCGTCAAAGATATGAAGCAGTCTGTAAAAGAAATAAAACAGGAGATCAAAAATAAAAAAGAAACTTCCAAACCGGAAGCAGAAAAAAAAGAAAAGAAAGGTTTTCTGAATAATATATTCAAGAAAAAAGAAAATACAGAAGAATAATTTCTTTAAACCATTAAGATAGCACTGTAGATTACTGATTGTATAATACAAACCGTCTTTTAATGAAAAACAACCTTAATAGTTTAAAGAATTAATATAGAACAGGTTCAGTTTAAAAATTGAACTCATCACTTTCCAATACCGGAATATCCCTTAGAAATTTATCAAACTCTTCACCTGCGTAATTGCTGTCTGCAC
The DNA here is from genome assembly GCA_030146295.1 of Chryseobacterium sp. Taxonomy (GTDB): domain Bacteria; phylum Bacteroidota; class Bacteroidia; order Flavobacteriales; family Weeksellaceae; genus Chryseobacterium. The sequence continues at coordinate 591 of JASLCD010000438.1, read as the reverse complement.
CGTATGAGTCTATGATCATTCCACGGTTTCCGGCACTGTCTTTTACAACATAAAGCACAGCACTGTCATCGGGATTACTATCTCCCTCAAAACGATAGGTTTTCAAAATGGTCAATTCTGCAGGCTGATAGACTTTCTCAGAATTTTCAAACTTCATTTCACAATTTTCATTCATTCTGAACTCTCTCTGTATTCCCCTTTCAGAAAGCGTTTTCATGACCTGGCTTAAGGTCGTCATTCTGTCGGTGTTTTCTGGATTTTCCATAATAATATTTTTCTTGTTAAGTACAATAATTAAACCATTACAATTATTAAATATAAGAAAAATAGCGGATTATAATTTTCCTAAAAATAAAGTTTAATGTTAACAAAATTTATAATTTAAAAAAATAAAATAGGTATGCTTTTTGCAATGGTAACAATATTAAATCAAAGAAATATGAAAAAAGAAGTTGGAGTTTTACTGGCAGGAGGAGTTGGTCTTTTGGCAGTATTAAGTTTAATCAGCATAAAAAAAATATTGACTAAAAAAGATAAAAAATATAGTGATTCCTATTCGGACTATCACAGACACTTTGATGAAAAGAACCA
>JASLCD010000437.1 GCA_030146295.1 Chryseobacterium sp. | reverse complement strand
GATGTCCAGACCTACTGAATACTCTTGATTTTCCATTTTTATATCGATTTGATTTTTTCTACTTTTTTCCTTTTTTCTCTAAGGATGATCTCCTATTTGTGTATTGAATTTCCTGAGAGGACTTTATTCTATTTTTACTTTTGCTTTTGGCTTGGACAAGGCCTTAGCGGTTGATTTTTTCTCTGTTTTTTTTGCTTCTTTTGTATGTGTTTTAGTACTCTCTTTTGGTTTTGCAGGCGTGGAACTTGTCTTTTTTGTTTCCGCTATTTTGGGTTTGGCTTCCGTCTTCTTTGCTGTCGCCATTGGAGTAGGAGCTTTTGCCAATTCCAGTTTTCCTGCTTTTAAAATACTGTCGTTTTCTTTAAAATAAGGGTTTAACGTGGTAACAATCTGGTTCTGATATTTTACAGAAACCATACTGTACTTCTGCGGATCCTGATACACAAGATATTTTTCCACAAAGGTTTTAAATCCTTTTACTTTAAAATCAATATTATCCAGATCTCCAATCTCTACTCTGTAATTTCCTTCACTTGTAAGAAGATTGTAGCTGTCTTTATTTTTTGAAATCCCAATAAAATATTTCTTACTGAAATCATCTCTATCTATCTTTTCTACAAGCTCTGCCAGTTTTTCATATTCATCCGGCTGTACATTTCCGGTTACCAGCATACATGGGTGAGAATACGTTCTTGAAATTGGAAACTCAACCCCTTTTTCATCTACATAGAAGTCTTTGCCTTCCTTATTAAGCCTGAAAACAGGAACCCTCTGCTTGATATCCAGATTCAGTTTTCCGTTCAGGTTCAGATAGACATTGGCACTATCAACTGCCGGAAGAGCATTGATTCTTTTTTCCAAAGATGGTATATTAAGATCACCTACCTTTCCTGAGGGGTTTTCTTTTTTTACAATCTCCCTGATATCTTTTTCATCAACAAAATAAACCGGAGTCTTCTCACTCATCTTTACAGAAATCTTGTTGTCCGTAATCTGTTGGTGGCTGAATCTTCTCAACGAGAAACTCAGTAACAATCCAAGGATGATTACAGTGACCGCAATTTTTAATATTCTGTATTTATTTTTCATATTTTTCTTTAGTCACAAGTACGTAAAGCGATTTTATTTTCTTTATAATTTATTGACAACCTGTTTTACGCCGTTTTTAAATAATATTGAATGAAAATTTAAAATCATTCCATGTTTTATATCTGTTATTCTTAAATAATTAAAAGCTGGAAGAAATCATAGTCATTAATCTCGTGAACCGCTTTTATTTCAATTATTACTTTGTTTTCAATTAATAAATCTTCTCCGGACGCTTTAGCAATATTTACTTCTTCATATTTTCTCAATCCATTCACAAATAGGGTCATACAGGGTGTCAATGTTTCCTGCACCTACCGTAAGGAGGATATCAAAATCTTTTTCTTTTATTTTTTCAAAAGCATCGGATAATGTTGATACTTCTTTTTTCTCTAATGTTACTTTGTCCAGCAGCCAGCTTGAAGTGATTCCTTCAAAATTCTCCTGAAGTTCTCTTGCAGGATAAATATCAAGCAAAATAAGTTCATCAGCTTTGCTTAAACTTTCTGCAAATCCGTCTGCAAAATCTCTGGTTCTGCTGAAAAGGTGAGGCTGGAAGGCTACCAATAGTTTTTTATCAGGATAAAATGTTTTAATAGAGCCCATTACAGCATTAATTTCTGTAGGGTGGTGGGCATAGTCATCAATATAAATTTTACCGTTCTGATAAATATGTTTCGTATATCTTCTCTTAATTCCTTTAAAATTGGAAATAGCTTTTTTCAGCGTATCAAAATCTGCGCCTAAATTGTGCAGAATAGCCAGCGCTACTGTAGCATTTTCCACATTATGGATTCCCGGAATTTCCCAGACAAAATCCTTTATTGTTTCAGTAGGAGTATGGAAGTCAAAATAAATTTTATCATGCTCCATACGCAGGTTGTCAGAATAGTAGTCTGCAGGTTCATTAACTGCATAGGTCTGGTGTCCTCTACCAATTTCTAATCCTTTTCTTACAAAAAGCTGTTTGTCCTGAGGTACCAAAGCGGCAAACTGTCTGAACCCTTCTTCAATATGGCTCTTATCTCCATAAATGTCCAGATGGTCTGCATCTGTAGATGTTACTACTGCCCAGTCCGGAGAGAGGTTCAGGAAGCTTCTGTCATATTCATCTGCCTCTACCACAGAATAAGTAGACCCATTGTACAGGAAGTTGGATTTAAAGTTTTCGGAAATTCCTCCTAAAAAGCATGAGAAAGGAAGATCTGCTTCTTTGCATAAATGAGCTACAAGAGTAGACGTTGTTGTCTTACCATGAGTTCCTGCTATTGCAATGCAGTCTGTATTTTCTGTAATTAATCCTAAAACTTTAGCCCGTTTCAACACTTCAAACTGATTTTCATTGAAGTAATCCAATATTCCAAGCGTTTTGATGGCTGGCGTATAGATGACCAATGTATCTTCTTTCTGAAGGGAAGTAATTCTTTCATCAATAAGGTCTTCAAAAACAATATCAATCCCTTCATTCATCAGATTTTGAGTCAATTTTGTATTGGTTTTGTCGTAGCCCAATACTTTTTTCCCGGACGCGTTGAAATAACGTGCGAGTGCACTCATTCCGATACCTCCGATTCCGACGAAGTAAAAATTTTGATATGTTTGTAAATTACTCATTGATTTATTTTATTACTTTAAAAATCTCGTCTACAATCTCTTCTGTGGCATTTGGCTTGGCAAAATATTGAAGATTATCAGACATTTCTTTTCTTACCTTTTCATTTTCGCAGATTTCTGATAGGGTATTCCAGAATTTTTCCTGCATTTCAGAGTCTTTTACCATTCTGGCTGCATTTTTTTCAACCA
>JASLCD010000427.1 GCA_030146295.1 Chryseobacterium sp. | reverse complement strand
AACCATATTCTTTAGCGTGAGAAATCACTTTCTTGAAAACATCTTCTTGCTTTGCCATAATTTTTTTACGTCTGAAATGCAAAAATAGCAATTTGGATCCAAAATCATGAGATTCAATAAAAAAAGCAGTTAATAAACAGGCAAATATTTACAATTTAATTTTTCAGGAGCCGGGAACCCGCTCTCCGTTGCAATTCCTAGCTCGGCGGCGGCGCGAAGCAGAGCCGCCGCCTCACTGCGGGATTTTCTCTAAGATCGGGGATATTGATCAAGGAATGTCTAAACCTAACAGGTTTTCAAAACCTGTTAGGTTTACAAAGATGGCAGCATATAATATCAGTCGAAAATCTTTACTTTTGCCGAATGTTAGAAATTCTTTACCGTGACGAGCACCTTATTGCCATCAATAAACCCAGCGGATTATTGGTTCATAAATCATATTATGCTGGAGAAGCTGATACCTATGCTATTCAGGAATTGAGGGATCAGATTGGGCAATATGTTTACCCTGTGCATCGTTTGGACAGAAAAACTTCGGGTGTTCTGCTGTTTACTCTAGATAAAGATTCTTTGCGAATAATGAGTGACCGGTTTGCACAGCGGCAGGTTGAAAAAAAATACCTTGCGATTCTTCGGGGCTGGGCAAAAGAAGAAGAGACGATAGATTATGATTTAATCAATGAGGACGAGATTCAGCAGAATGCCATTACCTATTATCATCGTTTACAGACTTCGGAAATAGATTTAGCTTTTGGAAAACATCAGACATCGCGTTACTGTCTGGTAGAAGCTATTCCTGAAACGGGCAGAATGCATCAGCTGAGAAAGCATTTTAAACATATTTTGCACCCTATTTTGGGATGCCGTCCTTATGGATGTAATAAGCAAAATAAACTGTGGCTGGAAACTTTCAATATGAACAAACTGATGCTTCATGCCCATCAATTGGTTTTTAACCATCCCGTTACCGACGAAAGAATAACACTGAATGCAACTATAAACGACGAATTTAAAAGAGTAGGAGATATTCTGAATTTAGATTTGAGTTCTTATACCTAATTTTTTAAACCGGAGGTCTTACCTCCTTTATAGATGATGTATATAAAAAGCATTTTGATAAAATATCATGGGGTAAGCATACATTAATTTTAAATTGAGTATTTTTGTAAAACTTTTTTTCAATGTACAAATCGCTTATTCGTCCGATTCTTTTCAAATGTGATCCCGAAGAGGTTCATCACTTTACATTTTCAATGCTTAAGAATTTTGGATTTTTCACCAAATTATTTTTCCCAAAACCTATTGAAGATAAACGTCTGGAAAGAGAAGTTTTCGGATTGAAATTTAAAAATCCTGTAGGATTAGCGGCCGGATTTGATAAAAATGCAGTTTTGTTCAACGAATTGGGAGATTTAGGTTTCGGATTTGTAGAAATTGGAACCGTAACCCCAAGAGCCCAGGCAGGAAATCCCAAGAAAAGATTGTTCCGCCTTATAGAAGATGGCGGAATTATCAACAGAATGGGATTCAATAATGACGGTCTTGAAGCAGCCATTGAAAAACTGAAATCCAACAAAGGAAAAATAATCATCGGTGGAAACATCGGAAAAAATACAGATACAAGCCCGGAAAACTATACCCAGGATTATCTGGACTGTTTTGAAGGCCTTCATCCCCATGTAGATTACTTTGTACTGAATGTAAGCTGCCCGAATGTGGGAAGCCATGCCAAACTGGAAGATGTAGAATATCTGCGCGAGCTGATTACAGAAGTGAAGAAAATAAACCAGTCAAAATCTGTACAAAAACCCATATTACTGAAGATTGCTCCGGATCTTAATAACAATCAGTTAGACGAAATTATTGAACTGATTGCAGAAACAAAGATCGATGGTATCGTAGTTTCCAATACCTCTGTCAACAGAGAAGGGCTGAAGACTTCCCCGGAAGTTTTGGAACAAATAGGAAATGGGGGATTAAGCGGAAAACCTATCAGAGAAAGAAGTACGAAAATGATCAAATACCTTTCTGATAAAAGCAACAGAGCATTCCCGATTATTGGAGTAGGAGGAATACATTCTGCAAAAGATGCAATGGAGAAATTAGATGCAGGAGCAAGCCTTATTCAGTTGTACACAGGATTTATCTATGAAGGTCCGGAACTGATCAACGAAATCAATAAGGAACTTCTGAAAAGAGCAGGAAGATTACCGAGATAATAAAATGAAAAGAGAGTTTATACACTCTCTTTTTTTATTTTGATTTTATAATAGAAGCATTTTTTATATCCACCAAAAATGTATAAGCAGGAGAAGAGTAAGACTTACTTACTTTATATTGTATCGTTTCTTTGTCCTTTGATTTTATTTTTTTTGTATCATAGATGTTTTCCCAACAGCTTTCGGTCAGGAATTCTTCATAATTTTTATAATTCCAGTCTTTTGTGAAATAGAGGACTCTGTAGCCTTTTTCACCATCGCTTGCCCCACATTGCCCGCAGGCATTAAAATTTGAAATCTGCTCGAAATAAAGCAGAACTCTGTTTCCGTTTTCTCCGGAAGAGTAGGAAACAAGTTCATTTCCACCCGCTTTATTAATGAAGTCGTAAGTATTGATTTTCTTATTATTGGGTAAGAACAGATAATTATTGAGACGGTAGATCATCACATTACCAGTAAATAATTGCATGGGCTGCGTTTTTTTACCCAGAGAAAAAATCCCGGGAATCGGGTTACTTTTCATACTTATTTTTTCCAATATAATAGATTCCTGAGGAGATAGTTTTTGTGCTATTTCATTTGTTTTTTCTACTTTTTGCAGGGATGTGATCTGCTCTTTTAAAATTCTGGAGTTTTGCTTATGCTTAGTCCCAAAATTATATAATGACAGGTCGCTGTAATAATCATATATCCCTGTGAGCGGGATTTTCTTTTTGTATTTATCGTAATAATACCATCCGTCAACATAATGCTGATACTGATCACAATCTACGACGCCTGTGTAGTTGAGCTGCATGGTAATGGGTAAACCTGCGATCTCTCCGGTGAAGGTCTGGGAAGAATCGATTGTTTTCTTGAATTCAATTTTTTGACAGAAAAAAAATGTGAGACTTAAAGAAAATAATAAAGTAAAGATTTTTTTCATGGTTGGGTTATCTTAGGAGTAGTTTTTTAGAGGAAGAAATGGGCGATGGTGTAGATAATGAGCCCGACCAGGCCGCCAACCAGTGTTCCGTTAACCCGGATAAACTGAAGGTCTTTTCCTACTTCCAGTTCCATCTTTTCACTGAGTTCCTTTCCCTGCCAGTTTCCAACCGTGGTACTAATGAGGTTCCCGAATTGATGTGTATTTTTCAGAATATACTTATAAGCCGTTACCCGGACCCAATGATCAATTTTGTTCTGAAGATTTTCGTCTGTCTTTAAGTTTTGTGCAAACTCATCCAGGTTTTTAGAAAGGTAGTTTTTCAATGCGGAATGTTCTTCCTGAAGCTCTTTCATCAGTGTTCTTTTGATAGAGACCCAGATGTCATTGGAATATTCATCCAGTTTGTCGTTTTTCAGAAGTCCGTTTTTGATGGTTTTAAACTCCTCGTCCCATTTCGGGTCTTCTTTCAGATCCACAGAAAACTCATAGATCTTCTGAGTAATCAATCCTCTTACTTCGTGCTTTGGATCCTCTTCTATTTCCTTAAAGAAATCAGACAGCCCGTCTGCAATTTTATCCGCAATTTTATTATCTACAAAAGAAGGAATAAACGTGTAACTGCCTTTTTTTACACGGTCTTTGATCATTTCATCGTTCTCAATGATATATTCTTTGATTTGTTTGGAAAGATTGGTAATGATTCTCTGATGGTCATTTTTTTCAAGAATATAATGAATTCCGTTTCCGACCACTTTATTAAGCTTAATGTCATCCGTCATTTCCGATACCTTTTTGCTAATGAACTGGCTTACCGTAGAATCATCCAGTTTATTGAGAATATCCAGAACAATATCCGAAAGGTTTCTCAGTAATATTTCCTGGTTTTTCTCTTTCCCCAGCCATTCTCCGGCGAAATTGGATACCTTTATTTTTTGAATGTAAGGCCGTATATTCTGAGGGGAAAGGAAGTTGCCTACTACAAAGTTGCCGAGGTTGTCTCCCAGTCGTTGTTTGCTGTTTTCAATCAGGTTGGTATGAGGAATAGGAAGTCCAAGAGGATGACGGAATAATGCGGTTACTGCAAACCAGTCTGCTAAAGCTCCTACCATAGCAGCTTCGGCAAAAGCCCTTACGTAACCCACCCAATGAGAGCTGTTGGATTTCTGTAGAATAGTGGTAACAATGAAAATAATAGCCATCAGAACAAATAATCCTGTAGCAAATGCTTTATATTTTCTCAGTTGTTTTCTTTTTGCTTCGTCATTCATATTCTCAAATTTACTAAATTTGGTTATGAAACCGTTTAATCTTAATAAAAGCTTTTAAACCTCAAACCTTTTGCAGGAAAAGAATGAAATTTATGATGAGATTTTTAGTTTCAGCCACCTTATTATTTTTTCTGCAGGCATGTACGCAGAAACATCAACCTATTAAAACCTCTCCTATGGAAAATACAGAAGCAAAAAACAATCCATACTATTCCAGAACCGATACTGCAAAACTCAATATTTCCAATGATGAATGGAAAAGAATCCTGGCTCCGGACTTGTATGCAATCGCCAGAGAAGCAGCAACAGAAAGAGCTTTTACCGGAAAATACAACGAGTTTGATGAGGTAGGAGATTACTACTGTGCGGTGTGTGGAAATCATCTTTTCCGTTCTACATCCAAATTTTCCAGCAGCTGCGGCTGGCCCAGTTTCTTTGAAGCAGACAAAGAAGGAGTCTATTATGTAAGAGACCAGTCTTATGGAATGGATAGGGTAGAGGTGCTTTGCAAAAGATGTGATTCCCATCTGGGGCATGTTTTTGATGATGGTCCGAAACCTACAGGATTGCGTTACTGCATGAATTCTGTGAGCCTGGAATTTGTGGCGGATGCTCAAAAATAAGACTTTTAATTCACAGAATCAGGACGTTAAAGTTTCTTAAATAGCGTTAAACTTTTTAGAGTTATAACCCCCTGGTAATTATGTTTTTATAATTTTGCCCCACTAATTTGGATTTACATATTATTGAATGAAAGGATTTTATAGCGTATTAGGCCTTGTTTACATGGTGACGACTTCATTCTACATTTCTCCAAGAATGGCGGTGAAAAGTGAGAATGTCAATACAACGAAAACAGAAAAAGTAGCTGAAACGAAATCTGAGAAGAGTACAGCAGCTGTATCTTCATCAGAAGCACTATACCAATCAATTGCATTTGATCCTGAACATGAATTGAATTATGAAGTGTTCTCAAAAGCATTGACTGGCTATGAAAATTTAAAAAAAGCAGGATTGCTTACCCAAGACTCGCATTTATTGACTATCTGCGATTTTTCTATGTCTTCTAACACCAAAAGACTTTGGATTATTGATCTGGAAGGCAAAAAAGTTCTGTTCAACTCATTGGTAGCACACGGAAAAAATACAGGCGAAGAATTTGCGACGAATTTTTCTAACAGGGAAAGTTCGTTACAGAGCAGCTTAG
>JASLCD010000410.1 GCA_030146295.1 Chryseobacterium sp. | reverse complement strand
TAAATTCAACTTAATCTATTTTTAGTCAACTTTATACAAAAATAGAAAATAAATTACAATAGAGTCCAAAATATCTCTTTAAATATGAAAAAACCTGACAATTTTGGAGTTGTCAGGTTTTTATAAGGTTTATTTTTTAAGAGTCTTAAAGCTGTGCTGGGCTTTCTGGAGCCTGTATTTCGCTTTCTTCTTCTTTATCTTTGATCTGAGGTGTTTCCACTACTACCGGCTGATCTTTTTCAGGAATCGTATTGGTAACAGGCTTCTCTGTCAATTCTGGATCCCATGCTCTTTTTCCGAATATTTCTTCTAAGTCTTCACGGAAAATCACTTCTTTTTCCAGTAGTTTATTGGCCAGAGCATCCAGTTTATCTTTATTTTCTTCAAGAATCCTTACTGCTCTTTCGTACTGATTTTCGATAATCAATTTGATCTCTGCATCAATTTTAGTAGCCGTTTCTTCAGAATAAGGTTTTCCGAAATTATACTCAGACTGGCCTGAACTGTCATAGTAAGAAATATTACCGATATTCGGGCTTAATCCGTAGATTGTTACCATTGCCTGAGCTCTTTTCGTTACTGTTTCAAGGTCAGAAAGTGCTCCTGTAGAGATATTGTTGAAGATCACCTGCTCTGCTGCTCTACCTCCCAGTGTTGCACACATTTCGTCCAACATTTGCTCTGTAGTGGTAAGCTGTCTTTCTTCCGGAAGATACCATGCTGCTCCTAAAGAACGTCCTCTTGGAACAATCGTTACTTTTAAAAGTGGTGAGGCATGCTCTACCAGCCAGGAGATGGTAGCATGACCTGCTTCATGATAAGCAACTCTTCTCTTTTCAGATGGCTTGATGGCCATATTTTTCTTTTCAAGTCCACCGATAATTCTGTCTACCGCATCCAGGAAGTCCTGTTTTGTAACAGAAGTATGATTATATCTCGCTGCAATTAAGGCTGCTTCATTACAAACATTTGCAATATCTGCCCCACTGAATCCAGGCGTTTGTTTTGCCAGGAAATCTCTATCTACATTATCATCAAGCTTGATTTTTTTCAAGTGAACATCAAAGATCTGTCTTCTTTCGTGAAGTTCCGGAAGGTCCACATAGATAGAACGGTCAAAACGACCTGCTCTCATTAATGCTTTATCAAGAATATCCGCTCTGTTGGTAGCTGCCATTACAATGACATTCACATCTGTTCCGAAACCGTCCATTTCGGTAAGAAGCTGGTTCAGTGTATTTTCTCTTTCATCGTTTCCGCCTGAGAAATTATTTTTTCCTCTTGCACGTCCGATAGCATCAATCTCATCAATGAAGATAATCGCCGGAGATTTTGCTTTAGCCTGAGCAAAAAGGTCTCTTACTCTTGAAGCACCTACTCCAACAAACATTTCAACAAAATCAGAACCTGAAAGTGAGAAAAACGGAACTTTAGCTTCACCTGCAACAGCTTTTGCCAATAATGTTTTACCGGTTCCCGGAGGGCCTACTAAAAGAACTCCTTTAGGAATTTTACCTCCCAGTTTGGTATATTTTTCTGAGTTTTTCAAGAAATCCACAACTTCCTGAACTTCTTCTTTAGCTCCTTCCAATCCTGCAACATCTTTAAATGTCACCTGAATTCTTTCTTTTTCGTCAAAAAGCTTCGCTTTAGATTTACCGATTGAGAAGATTTGCCCTCCAGGGCCTCCGCCACCGCCCATCTTTCTGAAAAGAAGGAAGTAGAATAATCCCAGGATCGAAATCCAAACCAGCGCAGGGACTAAAATGTCCATTAATGCACTTTTGCCTGTTCCGTAATCTTTCGTCGTTTTAATAACCGGATTGCTGGCTTTCACCTGCTCAAATTTCTGAAGAAAAAGTTGAAGGTCTCCATATTTCACAGAAAAATCTGCTTTAGGAGCCATATCAAAGGCAGAAAGGGGGTTATTTTCTTTTCCGGCTTTGGAAACCATTGCCGATTTTGCTTCTTTTGTTAGGAAAACGTCAGCTTTCTCTATGTCTTTGTATATAATTATATTCTGGACCTTCCCCGCCTGCATTTCTCTAAAGAAACCATCTTCATCAATAGATTTTGCGCTATCACCTCCAAGGAAATTGGAGCCAAATAAAAGCAAAAGAGCTATGATTGCAATTGGAAAGAACCAGTTGAATCCTTTATTATTCATTTAGACTTTTTAAAATTTTTATTATTCATTTTCAATTTTGGTAATGACTGCGTCACCCCAAAGCTCTTCTATATCGTAGTACTCACGTACTTCTTTTTGGAATATATGAACCACCACTGAAACGTAATCCACCAATACCCACATTGCATTTTCAGTACCTTCTACGTGCCAAGGTCTGTCCTGAAGTTCGTTTCTTACTTTTTTCTCAACACTTCCTGCTAATGCAGCTACCTGTGTATTTGAGTTTCCACTACATATCACGAACGTTTCTGCTACGGAGTTTTCGATGCTGGAAAGATCGAAGATCATAATGTCTTCTCCTTTTACATCCTGGATAGCTTCAACGATTTTATCTAT
>JASLCD010000366.1 GCA_030146295.1 Chryseobacterium sp. | reverse complement strand
ATGCTTGCTGAGGTTTTTCTTCCAAAAAAATAATATATTTACGAAAAAATTAATTGAACCCATTATCAAGTAAAGGTTTACATATTCTTCTGACTTTGGAAACAGAGTCAGAAGATTTGTTATTAGACAGCAAAGGTTTTCTCACATTTACAGAAGAGATTCTGAAAACTAAAGATGTAGAAATTGTAGGAGTAACCAATCATATCTTTGAGAACGATAGCTTTACTTCCGCATTGATCCTTAAAGAGTCTCACATTTGTATCCACACATGGCCGGAATTTAAACAGCTTACTTTTGATGTTTTTCTTTGCAATTATACGCAGGATAATACCACAAAAGTAGAGCAGATTGCAAATGAGGTGGTTCAGTATTTTAAAGCTAATACCATTCAGAAACACAAAATTTACAGATAACCCATGTATTACGTTTGCCCAGCATGCGAATCAGAAAACAAATCAGATCTTACTTTTCCTATCAAGGAATATGTTTGTAAAACCTGCTCTCATCTTATTGATGTAGAAGGAAATAAAAATACCAAACATTTGAAGATACCGACCGAAAACGTGGTCTTGGACGTCGGGCAGAAAGGAACAATTGAAGGCGTAGAATATACTGTTGTAGCAATTGTTGTCAAGAAGTACGGAAACAGTATTTTCTGGCGCGAATATTCGTTAAAAGACAGTAAGGGAAATGATGCTTTCCTGAGTGAGAGTGATGGACATTGGGTTTTTATAACTCCCATGCATCCTGACGATTTTAAAGGTAAAAATTCAAAATTACCAACCTATGCCGGACGAACTTATCGCTGGTACGAAAATACTCCATGCACTATTGATGCTGCAGCCGGTTTTTTTGAAGAGCGGCTGGATTTCAGTATTGCTACCTACAAAGAATATGTCAATGGAACCCGCATGATCTCTCAGGAGAAGACTGGCAAGAAAAGCGAGTACTTCTACGGGGTACATATTTCAAAATACGAGGTGAAAAGAGCTTTTAAAATAGCTCATATGCCCTATTATACAGGAGTTGGGGTCGTTCAGCCTTATTATTTTGATATGAAACAGGCTTTGAACATCTTTTGTGTGGCAGCATTAATGATCTGTCTGCTTCAGCTCTATGTTTATACATCAAGAACCAACGAAACCGTTTTTGAGCAGTCGGTCAACTTTGCTGATGTAAAAGATAAAGAACTGGTAAGCAAAAGTTTTACCCTTTCTGGAGGTTCAGCACCATTGAAGGTCAATGCTTTTTCAGCAGTGGACAATTCATGGGCGAATGTTCAGCTAAGTCTTGTGAATGAAAATACGAACGAAATAGTATATATTTCAAAAGATATCGAACAGTATCACGGTTATGAAGATGGTGAAAGCTGGTCAGAAGGAAATCAGTCTGAGGAATTCAACCTTTGCGGGGTAAGTTCCGGAAAATATCATTTTCTTATTTCCGCAGAGAAGGAAGGTTCTTTATTACCTGCATTTTCAGGTCTTCAGTCACCAGATTCAAAAATATTGATCTCAAGAGATAAATCCGGAATTCTGGATGTAACCGATATCTATAAAGCACAATCTACCACCTTCATAGACGGAAAGACTTTAGAAAAAGATACAACAGAATTGGGTAAAATGGTGAAAGCATCATTCGGAACTTCAAAAATAGACTCTCTGATCAATGTTGAAGGGCAGAGGCTTACAACAGATATTATTGAATCCAATAACGATGTGAAGCTTAAGGCAACCTGGCTTCCCGTTTCATTCTGGAACTTCGGATTCATTTTATTCATAATGATTATTCTGTTTGTAGCGATGCTTATGGGTAAACATGCCTTTGATGTGAGGAAATGGAAGAATAGCTCAAATACCCCTTATACTGCATCATAATGATTAATATTATAAACTATATAAAGCAAAACTGGAAACTCTGCCTGATTGGAGGATTTTTCATGACCTGGTTTGTATACCTTACTTACCAGGGAAATCAGGCATGCGACTGTGCCAAAACGGAAACATATCGGGACGGAACCACCAGAAGCCATTCCCGAGTAGGATTCTACAGATACTATCACAAATAAAAATATAAAAACTATGGACAACATCAATTTCTTACCCATACTAAACTCGGTTCTTTACTCATTCTTAGGAATCGCAATTCTGCTTGTATGCTATTTCATTATTGAAAAGCTTACTCCGGAAAAAACATGGCATGAGATCGCTCAGAACAAAAACATAGCGCTGGCTATTGTCTTCGGAGCATTTATCATCGGAATTTCAATGATTATAAGCGCTGCAATTCATGGATAAGAAGAGGATTCCTCTTGAGCTGCTTTTATTGTTTTCAGTATTCGTCATTGCTACATGTGGATTGATTTATGAATTGGTGGCCGGAGCCCTGGCGAGCTATCTTTTAGGAGACTCTGTAAAGCAGTTTTCTTTCATTATCGGGGTGTATTTATTTTCAATGGGAGTAGGTTCCTATTTTGCGAAATTCATCAAAGGAAATTTAATCGATAAATTTATTGAGATTGAGATCCTGGTAGGAATCGTAGGCGGAATCAGCTCTGTGGTGCTCTTTACTTTATTTAATACACTCGCACATTTTGAAAGCGTTCTCTATCTTTTCGTATTTTTCACAGGATGCCTTGTTGGCGTGGAAATTCCGCTTTTGATGAATATTCTGAAAGACCGGGTACAGTTTAAAGATTTAGTTTCAAATGTCTTTGCATTCGATTATATCGGAGCTTTGCTGGCATCTATTCTTTTTCCGCTGGTTTTGATTCCGAAGCTCGGAATTGTAAAGACACCTTTGTTTTTCGGGCTCATCAATATTTCGATCGCCATATTCCTATGCTATTATTTGAAAAAGGCATTGTCGAAACCATTTTCATTAAAAATAAAATCAATCTCAGCATTTATTGTTCTGGTAGGACTTTTTGTTTTTTCTGATACTATTTTGTCATATTCTGAAGAAAAATTATATGGTGAAAATGTAGTCTATACCAAGAGTTCACCTTATCAAAGAATTGTTCTGACCAGAAATACCCACGAATTCCGTCTGTATTTGAATAACAACCTGCAGTTTTCTTCCACCGATGAATACCGTTATCATGAAGCTCTGGTACATCCGGCGATGTCTATGGCTAAAAATATTGATAACGTTCTGATACTTGGAGGAGGTGATGGTTTCGCTGCAAGAGAAGTGTTGAGGTACAAAGACGTTAAAAAAATAACGCTTGTAGATCTTGATGGGGAAATGACTCAGTTTTTTAAGAACAATGAAACCATGCGAAGACTGAATCAGGGGTCTTTCTCCAATCCGAAAGTGGAAGTCATCAACAAAGACGCCTACATTTGGGTAAAAGACAGCAAAAAGAAGTTTGACGTTATTATCATCGACTTTCCGGATCCGTCAAATTACAGCTTAGGAAAACTATATTCTCTGCAGTTTTATAAAGAATTGGAAAGGCTCACTACTCTTGATACCAAAATTGTGGTTCAGACTACCTCTCCGTATTTTGCACCCAAATCTTTCTGGTGTATAGAAAAAACGATCAACCAGATTTTTCCTTTCACAGCGGCATACCATACTTATGTTCCGTCTTTTGGAGAATGGGGATTTTCTATGGCTTCATATGAACCCATTAACAACAGAATCTACAGAAAGCTTCCTAATTTGAGGTTCTATGATTATAATTTTTCACAGATGTCTTATTTCAACAAAGACATGAAGGTGAAAGAAGTAGAAGTTAACCGTCTGGACAACCAGATATTAGTCCGTTATTTTGATGAAGAGTGGGGGAAAGTACAGTAGAAAGGATTTTCTTAAAACTATATTTTTAGGTAGCCTTATGCTTCCCTTTTTGCAGTATTGCGGAAAGAAAGTAAAATCATTGCTGCTGAAGATCACCGGGACCAATCACGTTCTCGGACATCGGCTGTGGGCAAAAGATTTTCCACAGTTTTCAGAAGTTATCCACACCAAATATCTTATTGTGGGTGGTGGGATTTCCGGACTTTCAGCATGCAGGTTTTTCAGTCAGCATCATGAACAAGATTATCTGCTTCTGGAAATGGAAAACCATCTCGGAGGAAACTCTTACCATGGAGAGAACTCGTTTTCAAAATTTCCTTTAGGCGCTCACTATTTACCGTTACCAAACAAAGAGAATACAGAAATCATCGAGTTCCTGAAAGAATGCGGAATATATTTAGGAATGGAGGATAACGGAGAGCCCGTTCTTGATGAATATCAAATGACTTTTCCCCAACAGGAAAGACTGTTCTATAAAAATACCTGGCAGAATGATATTGTTCCCCAAAGAGGAATTTCAGCAGAAACCCAGCAAGAGTTCAGCCGTTTTTTTAAACTGATGGACGGATTTCGTCTAAAGAAAGATGCAGAGGGAAAATATTGGTTTGCCATTCCGGTACATGATTCCAGCAGAGATGAAGAAGCTGTGACACTTGAAAAAATCATTTTCAAAGACTGGCTTAAAGAAAATAATTATCATTCTGAAGAACTCCTATGGTTGCTGGATTATTCCTGCAGAGACGATTTCGGATTAGGAATAGACTATGTTTCTGCATGGGCGGGAATTCATTATTTTGCAGGAAGAAAGAATAACTGGAGTACAAAATACAAAGATCAGGTATTCACATGGCCGGAAGGAAATGCCAGACTCGCAAAACATTTCTCAAAATATACAGCAGGAAAGCATAGATCCGGAAATTTGGTTTTTGATGTAAAAATCAATGATAAAGTTGAGGTGCTGAGTTTTGATAATACCCGGAAAAAAACAAAAAAGATCATCGCCGATAAGGTACTGTTTGCATCACCGCAGTTTGTAAACGAAAGAATTTTCAATCATAAAAAAGCGTTTTCATTTCAGTATGTTCCATGGCTTTTAACAACCATTACCCTGAAGAATGAGTTCGGAGGAGATGAAGAGCTGGCCTGGGATAATGTGATCTATGGATCTTCAGGATTGGGTTACATCTTTGATCAGCATCAGAATATTAACCAGATTATGGGTGAAAAAGTGATTACCCATTACAGGAGTTTCTCAACCGCGGACTGTAGAAAAGCAAGGAAAAAGCTGTACACAATGAAAGATTCTGAACTTAAAACTTTAGTTTTGGATGATCTGAAGAAAGCGCATCCTTTAATAGAAGATTTTATTCTGGAAATGCAGTTTCACAAAATAGGACATGCCATGATCGCACCGGTTCCTGACCAGATTTTTGGAGAAGAAACTAAAATAGCGAAAGAACCTATTGAGGGTAAAGTGTTCTTTGCCCATTCTGATCTTTCGGGAATATCTATTTTTGAAGAAGCTTTTTATCAGGGAATCCGGACTGCAGAACAGATGATATAAAATTACTCTATGAAACAACCCTGGATACATAGCGCGAAAACAGACTGGTGGTTTATTTTATCACCACCCTTCCTGGTATTGCTGATTATTTTCCTTTTTCAGAAACAGATTCAGGGGCTGGAAAATCACTACTCCTTTTATACCTGGCTTTTCCTGATTGTTTTTGTGGACGTAGCCCACGTTTATTCTACATTGTTCAAAACTTATTTTGTAAAAGGTGAAATACAGAGAAATAAGCTGCTTTATCTTGGGATTCCTGCTGTAAGCTGGATGTTGGGCATTCTTCTTTTTCAATTCGGGAGTCTGACATTTTGGTCGGTATTGGCATTGGTTGCCGTTTTTCATTTTATACGCCAGCAGTATGGGTTTATGAGGATCTATGCCCGTTTTGAACCGAATAACTGGAGCAAAAAAATTGATGAGGTTGCTGTTTACTCTGCAACCATTTATCCTATGTTATATTGGTTCAGAACCCCTCGTGCATTTACCTGGTTTGTCAATAACGAATTTGATTGGTTTAAAAATATTCCGGATTATACCCATTTAATTACCATCTTATACTTTACCATCCTCAGCATCTGGATTATTAAAACAGTTTTTGAAGTTTTTAAAACGGGAAAAATTAATATTCCGAAAACAGCATTGATTGCAGGAACTTTTCTTTCCTGGTATTTTGGGATCGTCTATTTTAATAATGATCTTCTTTTTACCCTTCTGAATGTGATATCTCATGGGATTCCTTACATCGCTTTGATTTATATCCGGGAAATACAGCAGAAGGAAAATTACAGGCTGAACAGAATGCAGATTTTTAAATCTTTTTCAGGCATCCTTTTATTCATAGGCGTTATTCTGGGATTTGCCTTTTTAGAAGAATTTTTGTGGGAAACCCTGGTTTGGAATGAGCATTTTTCTTTGAATGTGCTTATCTCAGAAAAATGGTTTCAGTTTCTGGTTCCGTTATTAGTCGTTCCTCAACTTACTCACTATCTTCTGGATGGCTTTATTTGGAGAAAACCAAAAAAAGTTAGCTAACTTTGCGGTAATCTTTAAAATCTAAAAATGAGACAATATTTTCTGTCCTTAGCAATTTTTCTCGGAATCATTGTAGGTGCACAGCAGAAGACGTTCTGTAATCCGATCAATATAGATTATGGTTATACTCCTTTCGAAGTTTTTTCTAAACAAGGGAAACACCGTGCTACGGCAGATCCGGTGATTGTTAATTTTAAGAACAAGCTGTTTCTTTTTTCTACGAATCAGGAAGGATACTGGTACAGTGATGATATGCTGGACTGGAAGTTTGTAAAAAGGAAATTTCTCAGAGACAATAAATATATCCATGATCTTAATGCTCCGGCTGTCTGGGCTATGAAAGACACTCTGTATGTTTATGGTTCCACCTGGGAACAGGATTTTCCGATCTGGAAAAGCACCAATCCCACGAAAGATGACTGGAAAATTGCTGTGGATACTTTAAAAGTGGGGGCATGGGATCCTGCATTCCATTATGATGAAGATAAAAATAAACTATATCTGTATTGGGGCTCCAGCAATGAATGGCCGCTGCTGGGAACAGAAGTCAAAGTGAAGAATCTTCAATCCGAAGGTTTTGTAAAACCTATTATTAAACTAAAACCTGAAGACCACGGATGGGAGCGCTTCGGGGAATACAATGACAATGTCTTTCTTCAGCCTTTTGTAGAAGGAGCGTGGATGACCAAGCATAACGGAAAATATTATATGCAGTATGGTGCTCCCGCAACAGAATTCAGCGGATATTCCGATGGAGTATATGTCAGCAAAAGTCCTTTGGAAGGCTTCGAATATCAGCAGCATAATCCATTTTCCTATAAACCGGGAGGTTTTGCCAGAGGAGCTGGGCACGGAGCCACGTTTGAAGACAATTACAAAAACTGGTGGCACATTTCTACCATTTTTATTTCTACTAAAAATAATTTTGAGAGGAGACTGGGGATCTGGCCTGCAGGCTTTGATAAAGACGATGTAATGTACTGTAATACCGCTTATGGTGATTATCCTACATACCTTCCACAGTATGCCCAGGGAAAAGATTTTACAAAAGGACTTTTTGCCGGATGGATGCTGCTGAATTATAATAAACCGGTTCAGGTTTCATCTACTTTAGGAGGGTATCAGCCCAATTATGCGGTAGATGAAGACATCAAAACCTATTGGAGTGCTAAGACGGGAAATTCAGGAGAATGGTTTCAGACCGATCTTGGGGAAGTTTCTACCATCAATGCCATTCAGATCAATTATGCAGATCAGGATGCTGAATTTATGGGGAAAACCCTAGGAAAAATGCACCAATACAAAATCTACGGTTCCCATGACGGCAAAAAATGGAATGTGATTGTTGATAAAAGTAAAAATACAAAAGATGTTCCTCACGATTATGTAGAACTGGAGCAGCCTGCAAAAGCCCGTTTCCTTAAAATGGAAAATCTGAAAATGCCTACAGGAAAATTTGCATTGAGCGGTTTCAGGGTGTTTGGAAAAGGAGCTGGGAAGCAGCCCGCAAAGGTGGAAGGTTTTGTACCTTTAAGAGCTGACCCTAAGAAATATGGAGAAAGAAGAAGCATCTGGATGAAATGGCAGCAGAATCCTGATGCAGACGGCTATGTAATCTATTTTGGAAAGTCTCCGGATAAATTATATGGAAGCATTATGGTATATGGAAAGAATGAATATTTCTTTACAGGAGCAGACAGAACAGATGCTTACTATTTCCAGATAGAAGCTTTCAATGCTAACGGGGTTTCGGAAAGGACAGCCGTTGCAAAATCTGAATAAATCCAATTAACAGATAAAAGAATGACACGTTTTGAAATAGCAGAACGTGTTATTTTTTGTCTGTTTTTTTAAGGAAGGCCTCAATTTTACTGATAAGAAATTCATCATTAGGATGCTTGTCCCAGTCCAGATGCCCACCATTGAATTGATAAGACTCATGCATAATATGATTTTTATTTAAAAACGAATCTAAGATTTTTTCCTGACTAGAAGGTATGACGCGGTCAGTTGTACCATAATAGGAGAGAGTGGGAGATGAGGTTTCGGTAATCCAATGTACAGGGCTTGCGAAATCTATTCGCGGTGTACCCGGCTTCAGGATACCCGGATCTACAAGCCTTTTTTCTACAAAAGAATATTCCTGATAGTTTTTGAAACCCGGATCTGACAGATCTGCCGGACCAACGATATTAATTACTGCTCTTACATTTTTACCCTTGTCAGATTGATAGGCATATAGCAAAGATAAATGAGCGCCGGCACTGTTTCCTAATAAAATTAGCTTGGGATTGTAGCCCAGTTTATTTTTTAATAGTTCAGTCACTTTTTTTATGTCATCAGTTTGGTTCGGAAGTCCAAATTGAGTTGCTGACACCAGTCTGTAGTTCATATTGACAAAAATATGATCAGGAAATTTCTGCATCATAGAAAGCGTGAAGAAAGTTAATTGTGATTTATTTCCGCTGCGCCAGCCTCCACCATGAATCATAATGAATACCTCTTTTTTACCCTGAGTTTTTTTGTTGGGAATATAAAGATCCATGACCTGCTGATCACTACTCCCATAATGAATATTCTCTTCTTTATCAAAGCCGATTTCTTTGCCCAGTCTTACCTTTTTTTCTTTACAGCCTGTCCATAGAAAGAGAAGACCAAGACCAATCAAAATAATTTTCACTGCTTTTTTCATACCTGTTAAATATAAAAAATCCGCTGAAAAGGATCAGCGGATACTGTAAGAATAATTAATTGAATATGAAGAAAGATAAATTTTTATCTCGTTCTGCTTTTGATCGCATCTGATGCACCTTCGATGTCTCGTACCTTTTTCACTTTCTGGTTTCCAAAATTGTAGGTAAGACTTACCATTACGTTTCTGTTGTAACGGTTTTGGTGGATGTAATTATAATTGCCGTTCTTCTGGAAGTCCTCAATTTTAACGATGTTGGTATTAAGAATATCATTGGCATTGACTGCAAAGGTCCAGTCGTTCCACATTTTCTTGATGCTGAGGTCTAAACTCATTAAACCTTTCAGTAATCCAAGCTCAATCTGCTGCTTGTCTACGAAGAAATAATTAACACCAAAGAACCATGTTTTCTTTTTATCAAGACGGATCGTGTTGTTGGTCTGAATCAAAATGCTGGTAGAATTTGTTTTGTTGCTGTATGTTATATCTGTACCATCCTGATTTCTGAACCGGTCTCCTGTTGTAGGATCAATATCAAGACTTCCATTGTTGATGTTATGCTGTACCCCGATATTGAAATTAGTTGTCCAGTACTGTTTGAAGAATGACTTCTGAACACCTACCATGGCAGACATTTCCTGTTTATTTCCAAAATTGGTTCTTATATATCTAAGAACGGGATTTTCTCCAACTTTACCGTCAGGTGACACAGGATATCCCTGCAGTGGAACCTGAGTGATAGCATCCTGAATGTAGGAATGATTTAAAATCAGGAAATATGAGTTTTTGTACATATAAGTCAGTTCCTGATTGTAAGTAGATGAGGCCTTAACAAAAGGGTTGTTCTGAGTATAATTATCATCTGTAAGAATGTTTCTTACCGGATTGATTTCCCAGAAGCTCGGTCTTCTCATTCTGCTTGAAAATGAATAGGAAATATTATTTTTATCATTGATTGCATAGTTGAAACTCAGATAAGGAAGGATATTGCTGTAATTTCTTTGGATCCTTTTAAGTTCCTCTGTAGGAGCATTGTCCGAAGTTCCAAGACTATTGGTGATCTCATATCTTGCCCCTACTTTTCCGGAAATTTTATCCGAGATCTTCTTCTCCACAGTCAAATACATACCATAGATGTTTTCATCATAAATAAAATGATTGGGTCTTGAGTCCGGAGCCTCTATGGGATCAAAAGAATAGGTTATGTTTTTAGAATCGTTGTCTGTTTTGGTTTTGTTATAATTTCCTCCTATGGAAACGGTCAGATCATTTTTAAATTTCTGATTGTAATCTACCATTCCGGAGAAGTTATTAATGATCTGGGGAAGGTCCTGAATGACTTGTCTTGTTCTTGTTCCCACAACCCTGTCAATATCTGAAGCGAAAGTTTGGTTATCGGTATACTGAAATCTTCTGTAGTTAAGATACGCAGCATTTACATTCAGTTTGCTGCCTAATGAGTCCGTTTTTAATTCATAATTTAGATTCACAGAATTGTTATAAGATCTTGCATCTTCTTTGTTTTTGGACCATGTATATTCTGGTTTCTCTGCGTTGGCTTTTTTTATGGTATTAAACAAATCTACCGTTGAATTGTAGCTTTTATTGGCCCAGGTATTCCATGATAAAGCCAGATTGCTTTTGTCATTCAGCTGATAATCAATATTCAGATACCCTCCGATGTTTTTGTTCGGATCATTAATATCTCCTGTGGATTCGTTAGATGTTTTGGCCGTTCCATTTCTTAAAGTATACGTTTGTGGCTCTATATTTTCACCACCGCTCAGGCTGGCGCTCACTCCAAGTTTGCCCTTTCTGTAATTCGCAGAGAAGCTGGCATTGCTTGCGTTGTATTTGCTGGTTGTATTAGACATTCTCATATTTCCGTTGAGACCGTCACTCATTTTTTTCTTTAAAACGATATTGATGATCCCATCTGATGACTCTACCTGATACTCACTTCCCGGAACGGTAATCACTTCAATTTTCTGAATATTTTCTGCCGGAGTATTTTTCAGGAACTGAGCAAGAGCCTCAGAATCCATGTTGGTTTTTCTTCCGTTGATATAGATCAGGGCATTATTTTTTCCTACAATTTTTAATGTTTTATCATCCGTAGAAGATAATAGGGGAGTCTGTTTCAGAAGGTCAAAAGTGGTATTTCCTTTGGCAACAGGAGATGCCGCTACATCATATACAAAACGGTCACTTTGTTTTTTGAAAACTTGTTTTGTAATGGTAATGCCTTCTATATTTTTTGTTTTTGTCGTATCAGATTTCTTCTCCTGAGCAAATACGCAGGTACCAAATACAATAGCCATTGACAAAATTATACGTTTCATGTTGTTTTATTTAAGAGTGGTTGAGTGATATAAGTTTTTATAGATTAGGTTCTTGATTTTACAGCATCATTTGCTGATTTCATTTCCCTTGCCTTTTTCAGTTTCTGGTTTCCGAAATTATAAGTAACTCCGATGCTCATTAGTCTTGGATAATTGAAGTTGGTTATATTGTTATATTTTCCATTGGGCTGCACCCCTTTAATGCTGTAAAAGCTTTGATTAAACAGATCGCTTACTTCTGCTACAATGGTCCAGTCGCCTACAATTTTTTTCAGACTGAAGTCGAAGCTTTGTCTTGCGCCAATCATACCTCCCTCCATAGCGGTTTGGCTTGCAAAGAAGTAGTTAACTCCTAAAAACCAGTCCTTTTTGGAAGAAAGACGGATGATATTATTGATGGTAACAGACATATTATAGTTTTTAACATCAATGATGTAAGGCTCTACAACTTCAGTTTCTCCCGGTACCGGCATAGACGTAGGATCTTCCCATACTCCGCCTTTGTAGGTAACATATCCTAAGTTCACAGAATAGTTGGTTGTCCATATATCTTTGAACCATGATTTGTTCATTCCTATAGTTAAAGCCAGCTCCCTGTTCTTTCCGTAATTGGTTCTGATATATCTCAGGAACCTTGTTGTTTCCATGATTTTGTCACCATTATTGTCATAGATGATATTTCCATTGGCATCCTTTTTAGGAGCTGTTACAGTTCCCTGCAGCGGAAGCAGATCAGAAGCTGCAGCATCTTCTACCATATTAAAACTAAGATTGGCATAGAATGCATTCTTATACATATAATTAAGTTCCTGATTGTAATATTTAGAAGCCAGTATAAATGGGTTGTTCTGTGTATAATTGGTTGGTGTAAAGTATGTTCTGGAAGGATTCAGCTCCCAGAATCTTGGTCTTCGGATTCTGCTGGAAAATGTATAGCTTAGATTATGATCTGAATTGATAGCATAATTCAAATTCAGATAAGGCAAAAGATTGTTGTAGTTTCTTTCAAATCCTGTTTTATCTACAATATCCCCTGTGCTTCTGGTCATTTCATAGCGGGCTCCTATTTTTCCTGAGACTTTCTCAGTTAGTTTACGTTCATAGTTCAGATAAATTCCGAGAATATTTTCCTTATAAATGAAGTGATTGGTTTGGTTAGGATCTATTATAAATTCTCCGTTTTTCAGTTTATCCTGTCTGGTATCATTATCTGTATTCGTATGATTGTAGCTCATTCCCATTAACCATGTTGCGCCTTTGGCTGTTTTTTTCAGATAATCGATATTGGCTGCATAGTTATTAATGATTTGCGGTACAGATTGGTGCAGTGCTGAATAGTTGTTGTCAGGATTCGTATCCAGAGGAAAACTCTCATTGAAACTTACTTTATTTCTGTTGAACCACAGGTAAGAAGCGTTTGCTGTAAGCTTGCTTCCCAGAGAATCTGTTTTCATTTCATAATTCAAATTGAAAGAATGATTTCTGGTTTGTGCATCCTCGTTATTGATCGTTCTGTCCGCTAAAGCTCCATTCTGCCAGTTGGTAATATCCAATATAGAATTGAAACTTTTATTATACCTCATGTTGTAAGAGAATCCAAGACTGTGTTTTTTATTGATTTCATAATCAACATTGAATCCTCCACTGTAATTATTGTTGGGATCATCATTGAATCCATAAGATTCATTTCTGAAGGTAGAATCCCCGTTAGACAAAGTATATTTTTGTCGGTCTGTCCAGCTTCCCGTTCTGAAGTTTGAGTTACCAGACCACTTACCTTGTCTGAAATTGAAAGAAGCTCCTGCATTGGGATTGTTGTAATACCCTTGCTCATTCTGCATTTTCAGCGTTCCGTTGTATCCGTTATTTTTGCTTTTCTTCATTACAATATTGATAACGCCTTCTTTGGATTCAACCTGGAATTCACTTCCCGGAACTGTAATGACCTCAATTTTTTGTATATCTTCTGATGGAGTAGCTTTCAGCATTTCAATCAATGCCTCAGAATCCATATTTGTTTTCTTGTTGTTGATGTAGATTACCGCATCATTTTTTCCCAAAATCTTCAGCGTTTTTCCATCTATACTGGAAATCATCGGAGTTTGTTTTAAAAGATTAAAGGTATTAGTGCCTTTAGCAATAGATGAAGAGGCTACATCGTAAACTAAACGGTCTCCTTGTTTTTTGAAAACCTGCTTCTTGATATTCACTGCATCAATAGCATTTACTTTCAAACTGTCTTTTTTCTGCTGGGCAGTGATAAGTCCACCGAAAAATAGTGCTGCAATAAGAATTTGAGTTTTCATGATATTATTTTTTAATTAATAGCTTGTATGGTTTGTTATTTTACATTACAAAGATATATAATAAATTTA
>JASLCD010000020.1 GCA_030146295.1 Chryseobacterium sp. | reverse complement strand
AGGTAATAAATTTTTTTTCATCATTTGTGTTTTTAGAATCGTATCGCCTGATACGATTCTTTTTTTTATCTATTTTTCGTAATTGAGAAGAAGATCTATAAAATAAGAATAGGTGACTGAGCCCTCCTGCTGGTTACTTTTCAGAAAAAGATTATTGGTAAATCCAAAGAAATCATCCAGCCAGCCCTGATGGCTGAAGACGAAACTTTTTTCATAGGCACGGTCTCTTTTCATCCCCGGAGAATACTGATGAAGAACATTCTTTACAAATTCAGGATCTTCCTCCACAATGAATCTTAAAAGGCTTTTTAAAGTAAAAAACTCAGTACTGTATCTCAACTCAGGATTGTGGGAATGGATGCCTATCAGATACCCCACAAAATTGGCCTCCTGCTCTCTGGCAAAACCCAGTTGATGTGAACTTTCATGCGCCGTTGTGAAAGGAATGAATGTAGAAGGCAATTCAGCATTATATTGAGCTTCAGCAGTAAAAGGGTTGTAATATCCTAAAATGCCGGTAAAGCTCATTACATTTTTGAATAAGCTGGGTTTAATTGCCAATATCTGAGGTGCCTTTTTATCTGAAATATAAGAAGGAAGTTGTGTTTGCTGATGCAGGATCTCCTGCTGTATAGAACTGAGGTTCGTAATGATGAATACTCCTTTCCTGTCTTCAGAGACAGACTGCCTGGTTATTTTGCATTTTTCAAGATAAGCAAGGGCCAGTTTTTTGGCTTTTTCCACATCCGGCGCTCTCTGGCTTGAAAGTTTCTTGATGATCGGAGTCTGGAAATAGAGCATTCCCCAAAAGATCTGATAGATAAAGTAAAAAGTATTGATGATGATCAGAATCCTGAGCATAGAATCATGTCTTCGCTGCTTTCTGAACAGCATCATGAAATAATACAAAAGGAAGGCACCCAATAGAATATAAATACAGTCTCCCATAGAAAATGGAATCCAGCTGAACAATGACTGATGTATTCCTTTTTGAAGTTCAAAAAAGTTTT
Organism: Chryseobacterium sp.; assembly: GCA_030146295.1. Classification (GTDB taxonomy): domain Bacteria; phylum Bacteroidota; class Bacteroidia; order Flavobacteriales; family Weeksellaceae; genus Chryseobacterium. The sequence continues at coordinate 3,552 of JASLCD010000020.1, read as the reverse complement.
CAAAAAACGAGATCATCATCCCGGATTTTGAGCACACATAGAATAAAAGAAATTGGGCAAGTAATACACCTGCCCAAAACCTTTTCTTTTTATATATTGTTTTCGTTATATTATTAATGACCATTGCCTTTAGATACTTTATCCAGATCAATGCCCTGGGCTTTTAGAATCCCACTTACACGGATCGCATAGAATGCAAGATAAGCAAAACAAATAACTCCTACGATATAACTGAAATGGATATTTGTAATATCTGCAATATACCCCTGTATCATGCTGACGATACCTCCACCCATAATCATCATAATAAGTAATCCTGAACCCTGGTTAGTATGCTTTCCAAGTCCGTTGATTGCCAATGCGAAAATACAAGGCCATAATGTAGAGCAGAAAAGACCTACACTGGTAAATGCATATACAGATACCATTCCTGTAGTGAACATTCCGATCAATAGAGCGGTAATCCCCGCCAATGAGAAGATCAAAAGCATTCTTGCAGGGTTTCCTTTACTTAAGATATCACAGATAATCATTGCAATAATAATGAATCCGTATACATAGAACGGAGACAGATCATGCTTCGCAATAGCATTCACAAGTAAAAATACACCAAATGCAAGATAAGGAGCTAAGAACCTTAAGATCTTTTTGAATCCGGCATTCACATCAAATGCTTCTATAGCACCTGTCCAACGGCCGATCATCAATGATGCCCAGTATAAAGAAATATAGGGAGCTACATCTTTTGTTTCAAATCCTAAGTTTTTCTCCATATAAGCCGGAAGATTACTGGCTGTGGAAACCTCTACCCCTACATACACGAAGATCGCGATCATTCCCATCACCAATTGAGGATACTGAAATGCCGATTTTCTGTGCTCTCCCGGAGTAGAATCATCCGTGTTTTCAGTATTCGTTGGAGTTACAGCAGGAAGAGAAGAGAATTTAAGCATTAAAGCTACAAGAGCAAAAGCTGCTCCTAATATCAGGTAAGGTATTTTTACACTTTCAATACTCGCTTCCGTGTTGCCTGCGCTTGCAGAACCAAAAATGGCAAATGCAACAATAAGCGGTCCTATTGTTGTTCCAAGATTATTGATTCCCCCAGCCATTGTTAACCTCTGAGATCCTGTTTCTGTAGGACCTACTTCAATAGCAAGTGGGTTGGCAACAATCTGTTGAAGAGAGAATCCTAAACCTACAATAAATAATCCGGAGATCATTAAAGGGAAAGAATGCATATTGGCAGCCGGGTAAAACAATAAAGTTCCCAATGCGGAAATCAAAAGCCCCACAATAAGGCCGTTTTTGTACCCTATTTTATTGATCAAATCCTGTTTCAGGCTCTTTGATACAATCATATAAATTAAAGAACCTACAGTATACGCTACATAAAAGCATATCTGCACCAGCATACTTTCAGTTTGAGATAGATTGAAGGCTTTTTGAAAAACAGGGATCAGAATATCATTACTGGCTGCTACAAATCCCCAAAAGAAGAATACAGTAACCAATGGAATGAATTGGGCCCAATTGGTTTGTTTAGAATAATTTGACATATTTATTATAGATTTCACAAACAAATATAACTATTTCCTTTCAACGGAATACCTGATTAAGGTTTTTTTTATTTCTTCGTAAGCCTTTGCCTTTGAGTCTTTTGGCGAATCAGTAGGCTCAATGATTCCGTTAAAATACACCTTTACTCTTCCGGGATAGCCTTTTGAGTTTTCAAAAGGGAACATTTCCTTGAGTCCGATAAAGGTATAAACAGCAATAGGAGAGTTATGTTTTGAGGACAGCATAAACGCTCCGTCCTTAAAGTCATCCAGGATGATAGAAGTGTCGTCCGGTACACCACCTTCAGGAAAAATGGCAATACTGTTGCCTTCTTCCATCTTTTCAGCACATCTGCGGTAGACATCCGCACGGCTTTTGGCGCTCGTTCTGTCTACCATGACACATATTCTTTTATAAATGGTTCCGAAAATAGGAATCTTTACCAGTTCTTTCTTCCCTACAAAACATATCGGATGATCCGGAAATACAATGCAGGTAAGCATAATATCCATGATGGATGTATGATTGGAAATAAAAACATAAGGTATGCTTTTGTCTTTCTCCTGTTCCGAAAGTTTAATGAGATCATACCTGAAGCCCATTCCGTAAAACATTCCGAAACACCAGAGCCTGACGAGTTTATAACCGTATTTATAGTGCTTTTTGTTAAAAGATAAAATATAGACAGGGATCCCAATAGTAACTGTCAGAAAAAATGCCAACAGCAGCAGCCAGAATCTCCAGAGATAATTTAAAATTTTTGTCACAGCTTAACCGTTAAAAATTACTTTCTTTTTTACCGAATAATTAAGAATGGAAACCAGCAATATTGCTGCAATTTTACTGATCATTTCCGGGCTCAAGGTATAAAAAAATAAATTGATATTATCTTTAAATATGAAACTGTAAAATACCTGGAAAAAACCAAGACTGAGCAATGTTGAGAAGAAAGATACCAGCATAAAATAAGCAAACTCTTTTTTCTTAGAATGTTTCCCTCTTTCAAATACAAACCAGATACTCAGAAAATAATTGGTAATAATCCCGCAGCTGGTAGAAAAAATATTACTTAAAGGATAATGTACACCATGGAAGTTGATTTCCCTTGCAAAGAAATGTGGAAGATAGGTGCTGAAAATCTTAAAACTGCCTATTTCTACAATGGCACTCAGTCCTCCTGCAATGATGAAAAACAGGACCTGTTTCTGGCGTATGAGTATTTCTTTCATGTAATGAATATAAAAACTAAAAATAAAGATTCATATTGTACAAAGACTGAGATCATTTATATCTCAGAATGTAAAGGCCTTACTGTACCCGGGGTGTTGATAACCGTTTTAAAATGCCAATAATGCCAAAACTTCACAATATGAATATGCAAATGTATAACTATATGTTAAACACTGAAAAAAGTTGTTAAAATATTTTTTTTAATAAAAATTATTTCTAATTTTAATATTCAGAATGATGTAATAATGACCTGATAATAAATTCATTTTCAACTTCTTGTGTTGATGGTTTTTTCTATCTTGTAGTGCGCGATTAAGAGCATATACCCCTACATTTTATGACCCAATTATTAATAATATTTGTATGAAAAGTCAAAACAAATACAGAAAATTCCAGCTTCAACAGAAAAATATTGAGGCTCTTGAGAAAGAAAATTCCCGCTTCAAAAGAGTGTATTCAGAATATGAAAATATGTCAGATGAACTGTGGAATCTTGAAAACTCCAAAGGAGAACCGGTGCCTGATGATTTTATCAATGCTATGGTATTACAGACTTCCTATCTGGAAGATGAAATAGAAGATTGGCTATTACAATTCAATGAAAAAAAAACACAGATTAAACATTAATGATTTTAGACAGCTTCCAGGTTGTTTTTAAACGCTAATTGAAGATAAATTCATAATTTAGCATCCTTAAATTAAAATCTAAAATATGGTTGCTATTGTAGATAGTGGTTCTACTAAATCGGATTGGGTAATACT
>JASLCD010000128.1 GCA_030146295.1 Chryseobacterium sp. | reverse complement strand
TTTTCAGTTTTTGTTTTTGCAATAAAACCAACAATGATCTGGCTCCCGATTCTGAGCTTCTTCTACTCTACACTTATTATTAAATCAAATCTCAAAAACTTACTTCCTGGAATTTTAATCGTTTTACTGTTTTTTATTAAAAATATTTACACATTCGGTTACCCAATTTTCCCAGTTTCAATTGGAGATTTTGGTGTAAACTGGAAACCAAATCATGAAGTTTTGAAAATTTCTTCACAATATGCTATTTTGAAAACGTATGATATGCAGTATTCTTATCAGGAAATTCAACAATTTTCAGGTTTTGATTATATTAAAAACTGGCTTTTTCTAAATGGAATTAAATCTAAAATCAACATTCTTTTTATTCTAAGTTTAATCATTTTTATCATTTTCACTTTTATTAAAAGAAATAAAACTATCACTTTAATTTGCATTTCTATTTTAATTAAAAGTATTTTAATCATATTATTTTCAGCGCAATACAGATTTTTCATCGACGTATTTTTCGTCATCTTTTTTGTGATGTTCATTAATTATTTTAATCAGAAAAAATCAATTGCCGTATTTTCCGTTTTAAGTATAATTTTCATTGGATTTCTCACTTTACCGAATATTCTTCAGACTTATTTGCCAAGTTTCAGGCTCGGAAATTTTATGGGAAAATTTGAAATAAAACAATTATACAAACCTTCAACATACAATTACAACGATTATGATTCTTATAAAATCGGAAATTTGAAATTTAATGTTTCTAAAAAATATCCTTATAATTTCGACACTCCATTACCCGCAATTTCAGAAAGTTATATTTTTGATGATGTAAAAGCTGGAATTTTCCCACAAATGATTGATGAAAAAAATATCAGAAAAGGATTTATTTGGAAAAAATTAAACCCAAATGAGAAAAAAGAAGCAGAAAACATTATCAATTCTATCAACAATTCATATAAACAGAAGTAAATTTTATGACATTTCCATCTGAAGAAAAAGCCGTAAATTTGTGCTATGTTAAATACTCTAGGTAATCTTCTCAGTCTTACAACATTTGGAGAGAGTCATGGCTTGGCTTATGGTGGAATCATCAATAATTTTCCGGCAGGTTTAACGGTTGATTTCGAAAAAATTCAATACGAATTGGATCGAAGAAAACCAGGACAATCCGCAATCGTAACTCAAAGAAAAGAAAGTGACACGGTACAATTTCTTTCAGGAATTTTTGAAGGAAAAACGACAGGAACTCCCATTGGTTTTATTATCGAAAACGAAAATCAGAAATCAAAAGATTATCATCATATCGCTAACTCATATCGCCCGTGTCATGCAGACTTCACATATGAACAAAAGTATGGTTTGAGAGATTATCGCGGCGGAGGAAAATCGTCGGCGAGAGAAACCATGAACTGGGTGGTTGCAGGAGCTTTAGCAAAACAGTTTTTATCAAATATTGAGATCAATGCTTACGTTTCTTCTGTAGGTGAAATTTTCTGTGAAAAACCTTATCAGGCTTTAGATTTTTCTCAAACGGAAAGCAATGACGTTCGTTGTCCTGATGCTGAAACGGCTGAAAAGATGATTTCAAGAATCAAAGAGATCAAAAAAGAGGGCAATACCATTGGTGGAACAATCACTTGCGTGATTAAAAATGTTCCTGTGGGAATCGGTGAACCTATCTTTTCAAAACTTCAGGCTGAATTGGCAAAAGCAATGCTGAATATCAATGCCTGCAAAGGTTTTGAGTATGGAAGCGGTTTCTGTGGAGCTAAAATGACAGGAAAAGAGCACAATGATGCTTTCAATACAGACTTCACTACAAAATCTAACCTTTCAGGAGGTATTCAGGGTGGAATTTCCAACGGAATGGATATCTATTTCCGTGTTGCATTCAAGCCTGTGGCCACTATTCTGAGACCTCAGGACAGTATTGACAAAGACGGAAATCCTGTGATTGTAGAAGGAAAAGGACGTCATGATCCTTGTGTGGTTCCAAGAGCCGTTCCTGTAGTGGAAAGCCTGGCTGCATTTGTATTGGCAGATCTGTTTCTGATCAACAAAACAAGAAATATCAATAATTTTTAACATAAAATATTTTTGGTAATGAAAAATTACTGGGATAAAGGAATTTCTTTTGATGAATATCTTCAGATTGCAAAAGAAAGATTAGCAAATCCTGCCAACCAACAGGAAGCTGAATATAAACAATATTATGAGTTGGGTCTTCAGAGAATGGACCGAACAGTAAAAAAATATATTCCGGATGAAGATCAGCTGAAAGAACTTGCAGCAAAAAACTTTGACGGAAAGATTTTAATCATATCTGAGGCTTGGTGCGGTGATGCAAGCGCAACAGTTCCTGCATTATTCAGATTTTTTGAAGGTCATAACGAGGTAAGGGTTTTTCTTAGAGACAGTGATAAAAGCTTAATCAACCAGTTTCTGACCAATGGTACGGAATCTATTCCTAAGGTACTGATCCTTGATAAAGACCTGAATGTAAAAAATTCATGGGGCCCGCGTCCGAAATACGGATATGAGCTTCTGATGAAATATAAAGCTGATCCTGAAGCGTATCCAAAAGATATGTTCTATAATGATCTGCAGATATATTATGCTAAGAACAGAGGAAAAGATGCTGTTCAGGAAATTTTAGATCTTCTATAAAAAAGAGATATGAAAAAAATTGTCATTTATATTGTATTAATCGTCATTATCGGTGGGATAACCTTCATACCGGGAGTAAGAAACTTCCTGAAGGATACGTTTTTCCCTGTTGCAACCATTGAAAATGCTGTACATATCAGTGAAGAGGACTACGACATAGAGCTTAAGGGAATCAATGCACCGAGTACCAATCTTAAAAATTTTAAGGACAAAGGTATTTTCCTGAACTTCTGGGGAACCTGGTGCCCGCCATGCAGAAAAGAATGGCCATCTATTCAGAAACTGTATGATACCCGAAAAGATCATGTAGATTTTGTATTGATTGCAATGAATGACAAAGAGGAGGATATAAGAAAATTTTTAAAAGAAAATAATTATACAGTTCCGGTGTATATTGCTCAGAGCCCTATTTCTGAAAAAATTCTTCCTAAGGTGTTTCCCACAACTTTCCTTCTGGATAAGCATGGAAGAATCCTTATCAAAGAAGATGCTACAAAAGATTGGGACACAGAGACTGTGCATCAGTTCATTGACAATATTATCAAATAATTTTTTAACTAAATTTTATAATTTGTTGGTACAGGATTTGTGAAATTTATAGCGTTGAAAAATTTATT
>JASLCD010000227.1 GCA_030146295.1 Chryseobacterium sp. | reverse complement strand
AACAGAAGTTTTATGAATCAATGCAGAGTAAAGTAGCTTTATTAGATAAAGTAACCCGTTTTATTGTTACCACCAAAGGAAAGCAAATGCGCCCGATGTTTGTGTTTCTTTGTGCCAAACTGGTGGGTGAGGTGACGGAGAAAACGTACCGTGGTGCATCCATGATCGAGCTGATTCATACCGCTACTCTTGTACATGATGATGTGGTGGATGAAAGTTTTAAACGTCGTAATTTCTTTTCAATCAATGCTTTGTGGAAGAATAAGATTGCGGTTTTGGTAGGAGATTACCTTTTGTCAAAATCAGTATTATTATCTACAGACCACAAAGATTATGACTTGCTTGGCGTCATCTCCAGAACAATCCGTGAAATGTCTGAGGGGGAACTTCTTCAGCTGGAAAAAGCAAGAAAACTGGACATTACTGAAGACGTTTATTATGAAATTATCCGCCAGAAAACAGCGACTCTGATTGCTGCGTGCTGTGAAATAGGTGTTCTGTCCAACAGTACAGACGAAGCTCTTGCGAAGAAGATGATGGATTTCGGAACCTTTACAGGAATGGCATTCCAGATCAAAGACGATCTTTTCGATTATTTAAGCTCAAACGTGATTGGAAAGCCGGTAGGAATTGATATTAAAGAACAGAAAATGACCCTTCCTTTGATTCATACCCTGAAAATAGCTGATGAGAAGGACAGGAAGTACTATTTTGATACCATAAAACGTTATAATAACAATCCAAAACGAGTAAAAGAGCTTATTGAATTTGTAAAAAGCTCCGGTGGATTGGAATATGCCATTACGATCATGAAAGACTTCCAGCAGAAAGCGAAAGATATTCTGAATGAATTTCCCGATTCTGAAGCAAGAAAATCGTTACATATTATGCTCGATTATGTGATTGAGCGAAAATTCTGATGTAAATATTTTTTAGCTGTTCCAATTTTTTTTCTTTTATTTTCCTTTAATCTCTGCATGGTATATTGAACCTTATTTTTTGGAAAAAAACACGGCTATCTTTCAATAATTCAAGCAGTTGTGATTATTTGTATCTTTTTGTATCAGTAAATTACTGTAAACTAATATTTTGCATAATTCAAATAAAGTGCTTGTTAACAATTCATTGGTGTTCTGTATAATTGTTGTTTATTTGTGATTACAAAAAAACAACAAGTAATGAGAAAAATTAAAACGATGATGATAGCGTGTGCTATCAGTTCAAGCTTTCTTACGTACGCGCAAGTAGGAATAGGCACTCAAAATCCCCAGACAACTTTTCATATTGACGGTTCCAAAGACAATCCTGCTACAGGAGTTCCTTCCGCAGCTCAACAGGATAATGATTTCAGCGTAACATCTGGTGCTAAAGTAGGGATTGGAACGGTTTCTCCAACAGAAAAACTGGATGTGGCGTCTGGAAATGCCCGTATCCGTAATATTAATTCGAATATAGGTATCGGAGGAACAGACAGGGTTGTTGTAGCGGATGCTACCGGCATTCTGAAGACTATAGATTTTACTGCTTATTCACTGTTTCATGCTCGTTTAGCAGCTAACCAGAACATCAGTTCTTCCACAATTACAACCTTATTATTCGCTACGCCGATAGCAACTTCTCCTTTCTATTCTTATAATACCGGAACCGGAGTAATGACCTTCAATCAGCCTGGGAATTATCTGGTAACATTACAGGCTAGTTTTACTAATATGCCTGCAGATACTCAGCTACTCATCGGCATCAGACCTGTACCAGATGCAAATTATCTGGGAAGAGGAAGCCATTATAATGCGGTTGCTTCTTCAGGAACTGTAGGTGAGCTGATGAATTATACAACTGTAGTAGTTGCTCCCAACGCAGGATATCAGATCCGTTTTACAGCAGCTCCCAATCAAAATGCTACGATTATTGCAACAGAAACAGGATCTACAGGAAGTGGAAATGTTACCAATGTAACCGTTCAGAAGATATAATTTTATCTTTACCGTAATTAAACTAAAGTGTTTTATATATCTTTTCGGGAAACTGAAAATGTATATAAAACATTTTTTTTATATGAAAGGTCTGATTTGTCAGTTATATTGATTCTTTAAAAAAATAGGAAAAAAGCTGAAAAATATTGTAAAAGTCCAGAGAATAAAGATATACCGTAAACTTTATAAGATACCCGGATTTCAGTGTTGAGAAATCGTGATATCTTACCTGATATTATGCAATTAGGTGAAAATTTTAAATTAAATTATTTTCAGGGTTACAATAATAACCGCTAGAACTATACAAAATAAAGCGATTAAAAATAAATAATCCGCAATACTCTCAAACGTGTATTCCCGCTTTTTGTTTTCTGTTCTTATCGCCAGAAATGAAAAGAAGCAGCTACAGGCAAAAAGAATACAGGCGAAACCTGCAAACTCGTCCAGATATGTACTCTGACTTATTCTAGCGATTTTCAAAGACGTAATAATAATCAGTGAAAACCCTAAAAGATTGCTCGAAGCATTCAAAATATGGGGTGACTTTTTTTCCATCTTTACAAATTTTATCAAAGTAAAGCACAATTTTTTTTATTATCAAATTTTTAAAAAAAATTATTAAAAATTAAAATTAATTTAAAAAGTGTATATTAGCAGAATACTTGAAGATTAAAAACTTTTTTACT
>JASLCD010000110.1 GCA_030146295.1 Chryseobacterium sp. | reverse complement strand
CTGCAAATTTAGTGAAATTCTACCATTACCGCACCCGATTGATGGTGAAGTATTTCCTTATTATAAAAATCAATATTAACCTGGCTTTCCAATACATCCCGAACCATCCTCTGCAGAGTTCCGTCACCAATACCATGAACAATTTCCAGCCTCTTCAGGTTATTTTTTCTACAGAACTCAATCACTTCAATCAGTTTCTCCTTTTGAATAAACAATCTTTCAAAGCTGTCATAGTCACTGGGATTCTTCACCAAATTATGAAAATGCAGGTCTATAACCAAATGATTTTTCTGATGTTTCTTAGAAATTATTTTTTTAGGCTCCGCTTTTCTTACAACCCTGATATTCTCATACAGGTCTGCATCCTTCGGAACCAGCTTTTCTTTTGCATATTGATGGGTGAAGCCATATTCATCTTTAAAAACGACAATATTTCCCTTCACGGAAGTCACTACTCCGTTTAAATCTTCATCTACTACCGAAACCTTATCGCCGATTTTCATAATTTTTTAGACTTGCCTGAACCCATTTATTGGTACAAAGGTAGCAAGTAAAACGTATTGAAGGCAAACTCCTCTACCCTCAAATTCTCAAACTCTCCCATCAATTATACTCTTGGTCCCAATTCAATAACTTCCAGATCTTTAATTTCTTCACCATCTACCACAAAGCGCATCATGGTTCTCACTTTATGCCAGCCCTGTTTTCCACAGGCACCGGGATTAAGGTGCAAGAGGTTATTTTTCTCATCATACATTGCTTTCAAAATATGAGAATGCCCTGAAATAAATAATTTCGGTGTTTTTTCTGCTATTTCCTTTTTGGTAAGCGGAGTATATTTACCGGGGTAGCCTCCGATGTGTATCATCAAAACCTCCAGTTTTTCACAAAAGAAACGGTTGACTTCCGGAAATTCAGCCTGAATTTTAGCATCATCAATATTCCCGTAGACTCCTTTCAGGGGTTTTATCTTTTCCAGCTGCTCAATGACATCCAGATTTCCAAAGTCTCCGCAATGCCAGATCTCGTCGGCCTGAGAAGCATATTCCAGGATCCGTTCATCAATATAAGAATGAGAATCGGAAAGGAGAAGAATTTTTGTCATTATCTAAGGGTTCTTTCTGTAATATTTTCATCGTATTTATCCTTGAATACTGCTACGCGGTCAGGATTCAGTTCTCCGTCATGATTGATCACTCTTTCTTTCAGTAGCCATCGCACCAGTTTTTCCATTCCTTTTTTAGAATTCATAAAATTGGCGATCTTGGCTATATCTGTTGATTCTACTTTTGTTTTTTCTGGCAGAAAATTCAGGATAAAATAATCATCACGTACATAGCTTGGCGTTTCATTGTCCATATACCGGTAAAGAAGGATTTCTTCATCATCCTTCATAGAAAAAAATGAATATTGGGCTGCGTTGATTTTTTCAGCCTTCAGAATCTGCTTTCCATCCAATAAAACTTTATCGTCTTTGATGGTTACATCCTGAGAAAAATATAAATTACAGCTTATTATCACTAAGAAGAAAGCTAATACTCTGTTTACTGCCATTCCTGATGTTTTTTTAAGACTGCAAATATAAGAAGCTTTAATCAACTTATAAGAGCTGATTACTTTCAGAGAATAACCTAAAATATCAGTCAGTAATATTTTTTGTTTTCCTGATAGAATCCAGTTTCTTTTCTATATCAGCACTGAAAACCTTTTTGAGTTTCAACTGATTTTCTGTAAGTTTTGAAATAACAAAAGTACCCGTCATATTTGTATTGGACGGAAATATCAAAGTCACTGTTGAGTCTGATGCTTTTTTCCAGTTCCCAATGTAGCGGTCTGGTTTTTCATTTTTAGTAACAGGTTCTTCCAAAGTATCATATCTAAGTGTAGATTTAATCAGATTGCCAGTTATTTTTCCATTTTTCTGAAATCTGATACCTTCCCTTCGTGCTTCAAAACCATCCCGTTTTTCATAGGTATAAATATAAGTGTCCATTTTATTGAGATTCCAGGTTTGTAAAAGCAAAGGATTGGCAGTTCTGTCCTGGGCTTTGATACCACTGATAGCGATAAGAGAGAAAATACAGATACAAATAGGCTTTTTCATGAATACAACTGATTTATTGTAAAGTTTTAACATTGCTAAAATTAGCATCGCTTAATATTTAGTAAATTTGGGAAAATTAAAATAAACAATGAAACAGAAACTTTCTTTTTTCATTTTTCTTTTAACCGTAGGATTGGCCAATGCGCAGGTTGAAGAAAAAAAGCTGGATGAACTGATCCGAAATACCCTGAAAACCTTTGATGTACCGGGAATGTCCGTAGGGATTGTGAAAGATGGTAAAATGATTTATTCCAAAGGTTTTGGAGTACGTTCTCTTACAACGAAACAACCTATGGATGACAATACATTGGTGGGAATTGCTTCCAACTCTAAAGGTTTTACATGTACAGCATTAGCAATTTTAGCAGATGAAGGAAAACTGAACTGGGATGATAAAGTGTCAAAATATATTCCTGAATTTCAAATGTACGATCCATACGTTTCTCAAAATGTAACGATCAAAGATCTTATCACCCACAGGGCCGGATTAGGCCTAGGACAGGGAGACCTTATGTTTTTCCCGGAAGGAGGAAGCTTAACGGTTAATGATATTGTTCACAATGTAAGATATCTGAAACCTGAAAATCCTTTCAGAACCAAATTAGATTACAATAATATTATGTTTATTATTGCCGGAGAAGTGATTCACCGGGTTTCCGGACTAAGCTGGGCAGAGTTTATAGAACAGAGAATTATGAAGCCCGTAGGGATGACTTCAAGTTTTGGGAGCTACAGCAGAGCAAAAGCTAATGCGAATAAAATTGATGCTCATGCTCCTGTAGACGGAAAAGCAATTGCCGTTCCTCATGACTGGAACGAAACAGCCAATGCGGCAGGGGGAATCATGAGTAACATCAAGGATATGACGACCTGGGCAGAGTGTCTGCTAAACAATTTCACTACTAAAGATGGGAAGAAATTAGTCTCAGATAAAAATGTTCAACAGCTTTGGAGTCTTCAGATCCCTGACAGAGTAGCAGCAAAAAATCCATATGATACAAGCTTCTACGGGTATGGGCTAGGCTGGTTCCTGAGCGATGTTAAAGGACATAAACAAGTACAGCATACCGGTGGATTAATTGGAACGGTTACCCAATTTACTTTGATTCCGGATATGAAACTGGGAATTGTTGTATTAACGAATCAACAGTCCGGCGCTGCTTTCAATACCATTACCAATACGGTGAAAGATTCTTATCTTGGCGTTGCAGACAGAAACTGGCTGAAAACATATGGTGAAAGAATGTCTAAAATGGAGACTGAATTCAACAAACAAAAGAAAGATGCTTTTGCAAAGTCTGAAGCATTTAAAAAAGAAAAAGCCCTGCAGCCAAAAGCAGAACAGTTTACAGGAACTTATAACGATGTGTGGTTTGGTGATGTGGAAATTGCACAGCAGGGAAATACTTACAGAATTTCATGTAAAAACTCTCCAAGGTTAAAAGGGGAATTACTTCCTTATTCTAACAATTCTTTCATTATTAAATGGGATGACAGAAGTTATGATGCAGATGCTTATATTATTTTCAGTTATGACGAAAACGGAAAGGCAGAATCCGCAAGATTGAAGGCAATTTCCGATGTGACGGATTTCAGCTTTGATTTTGATGATCTGGATCTGAAAAGAAAGTAATAATATCAAAAAATATTCAAAAAGAACGGGTTTTTGTCCGTTCTTTTTTGTTTGTTAACCACGAATGCCAGTAATTTATTCACAGATAACACTAATTTTAATGATCATTAGAACTGAAATAATTCAATAGGGACGGGCTTTAGCCCGTTCTTTTATGTTTACAACGATAGTGGCTTTAGCCGAAACTAACCATCCCGACAAAAAAAAATATTTTTTGCCACCCCTACGGTGGAGGGGAATGTACAGCCGGTAATAGAAATATTGGTTTACTGTACAAGATTCAGGTCCTGATTTGCTAAAGTAAGCTCTGTATTAAGGTGCTGTTTTTCAAAGAAATTTTTTAATTCAAGAAGCCTTTTCTTATTATTATAATGGATACTGGAATTCAGTTTTCTTTGACACAATGAGCAGGCTCTTGTGGGATGATCATCTGTTTCCGAAAGTGAAATGGTTCCATTCATCACGCAGTTGGCATTCAGACAGTGACTGATCCCAAACATATGTCCGATCTCGTGGGAACCGATTTTTATTAATCTTAGAAGGCTTTCATTGAAATTGGAATCTGTTAAATGGCCACCAGCAAACCTGTACATAGATGTTACTCCCACACCGTCTTCATAAGAGGCCAGTCCGAAAATATAGTTCCACTCCGGTTTTGGGAAAAGATCTTTCTCTGTAATTCCCATCAGCACTGCAGCATCTTTGGGCTTTCTTTTGATCAGTATACTATCCAGTACATAGCCTGCCAGAATTTGTTCGTATCCTTCCTGCGAAATTCTTTTTACTTTTTCGGGAAAAATAGTATTGGGCAAAACAGGAAGTATTTTTGTTTCCAGCTGGAAGTATATTTTTAAATATTCTTTTGTAAGTGCTATTTCTCTTTTCTGAAGCTCATCAAATTTTCCAATCGGCTGAAGGTAAATGGTATTTTTTCCGGGCTCAGGCTTTATTTTTTTTAATTTCTGAAAATCTTCAAACTTCTGAAAATTTTCATCATGATTATACCGCCAGCTTCCGGGTTTGGGGGAAGAAAGCTTTATATCATTCAGCGCAATCGATTCAAAATAAGTTTTCTTTTGTTTCTGACATGAAAAAAGAAGGATGAATAGGGCTGTATAAAAAAGGAGAGAAGTAGCGTTATATTTTTCCAGGTTCATAAAAGAAAAGAAGTTTCTTTTTGGCACCGTCAAATTCGGACCAGGACTCACAGTCTACTTCAAAACCAGCGACACCGCAGGTAGGAAAATGGAAAATATCTTCAGAAATGGAATTGGCAAAATTGGAAATTCCATTATTGTGAGAGAAAAACGCAACCGAATTCAGGGTGTCATCCAGGTCATAAATTACAGATTCAAAACTTCTTTCCGAAGGATTGTACAATTTTTCATCAGTAGAACAGTTCAGTTGATAGGCCTGATTGAAAATTTTACAGGTATTCAGTGCACGTACCGCAGGGCTGGACACAAAGTGATCAATGGAAATATTATTGTTTTTAAGAAATCTGGACATGTGCATAGCGTCTGTCAAACCTTTGTCTGCCAAGGGTCTGTCAAAGTCCTCCGTTTCCTCCGGCCAGTCGCTTTTTGCATGTCTTACGAGGATGAGTTTCTTCATATCATTGTTTTTTGGAAGATTAAAATTATAAAAAAAATAATGGAATAAAACATGATTTATATAAAAAAACTGCG
>JASLCD010000208.1 GCA_030146295.1 Chryseobacterium sp. | reverse complement strand
TAAAAGATAAAAGATAAAAGATAAAAGATAAAAGATAAAAGATAAAAGATAAAAGATAAAAGATCTTGTCATTAAAATTCAATAGGGGTGGGCTTTAGCCCGCCCAAATAAATTTAAAAAATATCTATTGGCTTTAGCCAAAACTTAAAATTATTGTTTAATGTGAAGATTTGAGTATCTCCTGCACGATAATTTTAGATTTCTCTATAAGCTCATTCGATCTGTAAAGCTGACTAGTAAGTATCGAACTTTCAAAAAGAAGGTAAATATGAGCTGCTGCAATATCGTTATGGATATCTTCATTGAAACATGCTCTCAGCTTATTTTTATGATATCGGATTACTTTATGAATTTCTTCCTTATCAGCAGGAATTTCAGATAAAATATTCAGAAAGCTGCATCCTCTGAAGTCTTCTTTTTCATTCATGTAAACCAAAAAATCGAATGACTTCAGGATTTTCTCCTGTACTGTTTTTGTATCAGAGGTGAAGTTTTCAAGCTCAGAAGCCCAGTAGTCGTATCTTGTATTGAGAAACTCAGTGCAAAGTTCATCTTTAGATCTGAAATGCTGGTAAAAACTTGCTTTTGATACCCCTGCTTCATCAATGATCTGATTGATACCTGTATTGTTGTAACCCTGTCTATGGAAGAGGACCATAGCGGTGCTTAGTATTCTTTCGCGAGGTCGGGGCATAGTTTAAAATTTCCCACAAATGTAAACAAAATACCGGCAGACGGATGCATTTTTTTAAATAAACCCTCTGGCATAATAAAGCTGTATTACAAAAAACAGCAAGGTGAAAAACCAAACAATATAAGGGTGGTAACTGAAATTATTCTTCAGGATATAATGCAAAGCTTTGAAAAGTTTTACAATACCAATGATTCCGATAATGATAAAAGCAAGGAAGACCATAAAAAAGATATAATCTCTCGTTCCATAGCTGGCTACTTTCCCAAGATGATCCAGATAAGATTCCACATTAATGGTTTGTCCCAGAAACATGGCAGAACCGATTAATATAAAAAATGGGGTAGATGTATACACGGTTGTATAAATGAAAGAAAACAGGAGAGTACGGAAAGCAACTGTATTTACTTTCTCGTTTTTGTACCATAATAAAGCAACGCTGAATAGTACTGCGGTAATATTATTCATCAGAAATATAAACAGGGCTTTCTCCACCATGCTTAATCCCTTGATTTTTGAAATAATATTGTGTTCGCCACCATAATCCATAAGAAGTACAGAGATAATAACAGAGGTATAAACGGAAAGCTTGATAGGTGAGAGATGGTCCTGAAAACGTTCAGTCTCTTCTTTTTCCATTTCATGTACAGAAAGATCATAGCAGCGCCGAGGGTCCTGAAACAATTTGAAAACGGTAACCGGTACCAACAATATTTCAATAATTATCTGCAGACATAGCTTCTCAAAGCTATCAATCAACTTTTCAAACATATACTGGGGATTAAGGGAACGCAGTATGCAATTTAACTAAATTTTAAACGATATCTCAAAAATAAAATCTGTGAATAAAAAAAGAGTGGATGATTGAAGTACAACCATCCACTTTTTTATAGTATAAAGATTCCTCGTTATTTAGGAAGCCCTTTTCTTAATGCAGTATTAGCTATTTCTACAGCTTTTCTTTCTTTCCAGTCCATATACCTTTTTTTGTATCGGCCTTTCATGAAGTTATCAAAATTACGCTGAACAGCAAGATTCCAAAGAGAATGTGCCTTTACAGCCCAGCTTTTGTCCCATGCACGCAGAGAAATAGAGAAAGATCCATCCAGATATTTCATCCAGTGCCACCAGCCGGTAGGCATGAATAAAGTATCTCCGTGCTCCAGGAAACATTCGATTCCTTCAATACCATCCAGTGCCGGGAATTTTTCAAAATCAGGATTGGAAATATCATAATCTTCCAGCGCATAGGTAGCATAAGGAAGTTTGTAAAGCCTTGATTTCCATTTATATTCAAATAAAAGAACATGCTTTCTTCCATTGAAATGAGTATGGAAAATATGTGGCATGTCAATATCATAATGAAGGAAAGTCACAGAACCTTTACCTCCAAAAAACATACTCGGATATTTGTCCAGAAATCCACCCATCAGATTCTTTGGCGGAACATAGTCGTCCAAAAGTTTTGGAGCAAATTTTATAGGATCGAAGAAAAAGATTCTCAGGTCTGTAGGTTCCTTCTGGATCAGGTCTACATAATCACGGAATGGCATTTTTGTCGTCGGAGTATTGATGGGAGCGGCAGGATCTGCTTTGGAACTGTCGTAAAGGGGAACTTCAACGTCGCCAACCACTTCTTTCATATACTCCATCGTCCACTTTTGGTAGGCAGGCCATTTTCTTGCCATATTTCTGATTACCACTGGCTTACATGGCTTTAGATATTTTTCACGGAAATCTTCTTGTGAAATGTCATCTACAATATCAATTGGTTTAAGGATTATTCCCATTTGTTCAAATTATTAAGCTAAAGTATTAAATATTTGCGACAATAAATAGATAGAATTGAAATTATTTGGAATTGATATAAATAGAAGCAAAAACAATAGCAGGCAGGGGATTTGATAAAATTATGGTCCCATGATGAATAAGCTTTTTTGGTTATAAAACACTATTGCAACAAAGGCGTAGTTATGTGTATACTTGCTGCTGTAAAAAAACAGCCATGAAACATATTTTGACCCTTATCTTTTCAATTGTATTTGTAAGCGCTTTTTCACAGAAATCGACAAAAATATTCACCTCAGATATTGATAACTTCTGGATTGCCTATGACAGCATTCGGAATACCGATAATCACCCCAAAAAACTGGAACTCATCAAAAGACTGTATACAGACAAAGGGACAGAAGGCCTGAAAACCTTTATGAAAGTCAGGGATTATAATGATACTCTTTTTGTCAATATAATAGATCAATATCCTAAGTTCTGGAATTCTGTGAGGCCCAATACACTGACAATAAAAACAAAAACCAAAGAGCTGGAAGCCAGTGTTGCCAGACTGAAAAAGATATACCCTGAGCTGAAAGAAGCAGAAATGTATTTTACGGTTGGCGGACTCAATTCCGGCGGAACCGTAAGTGGAAATAAGGTGCTGGTAGGTTCTGAAATTGCTACGGGGCTTCCCTCTACAGATGTTTCAGAGTTTCAGAGTGACTGGCTGAAAACGGTATTTGCCCAACAGTCTCTTGATCATATTGTTTCTCTGAATATTCATGAATATATACATACCCAGCAGAACGGAGAGCGCAGGAGAGTCCTGAACAAAGCTATTAAAGAGGGATCATGTGATCTGATTGCGGAACTGGTGATGGACAAGCCTCTGGAAAGAAAATATCTGTCTTATGGAGCTGCTCATGCAGCTGATATTAAAAAAGAGTTCAAAAAAGAAATGCTGACCTCTAATCTCGGTAACTGGTTCTATAACGGAAGGCAAAAAGGAGAAAGCGCAGACTTAGGATATTACGTTGGATATGAGATCTGTAAGTCGTACTATAAAAATGCTAAAGATAAAAAGCGGGCTGTTAAGGATATTATAGAACTGAATTTTGACAGTGATAAGGCTGTTGAAGATTTCCTGGGCAGATCCGGATTTTTCAAGGAAAAAATTGATAAACTGGTGGCAGAATACCATAAAAATTTGCCCTATGTAGTAAAAATAGAGCCGGCGAATGGCTCCGTAAATGTAAGTACGGATACCAAAGAAATAAAAATTACGTTTTCAAAAGAAATGGTTCCGGGGAGTTATTCATTTAATCTCTCTGATAAAGGAAAAGAATATTACCCGATTTCAAAAGTCGTGGGAATGGAAAATAACAACCAGACTCTGGTGTTGTTAACGGATCTTAAGCCAGATAAAGAGTATGAATTTGTGTTGACGAATAAAGGTTTTCTTTCTAAAGATGGATATCCGCTCAAAGATGAAAAATTCATGATAAAATTCAAAACCGGTCATCAATAGATTCATATTATAAAAAAATTGCATAGTATGAATGAAGATCAGTGCAAAATCTTTTAATGTAATAATTTTAATCCTTCGAAAAATATTGACCTTTACATTAAAATAAAGGATTAAAAGATAACTGTAATACCTTGAAGAAATTATTTAACCATTTGAAATTCAGATTGTATCAAAGTTTCAGGCTGCTAAACCTGAATCCGAGAGCAGGCATCCCTGTTCTGATTATTCTGGGAGTTATGCTGATCATGAAGCTGCCAGAAGATTACTATTATCCACCCTTATTCTTTATACTGGCATTGTTGTTTCATTACGAAAGAAAAGACATTCCTTTTCTTAAAAAAGTCTTTATCAAAAGCTGGCGTTGGATCATTGTATTGGAAGCGGTATTCATGTACAGTATTTTGTTATGCGGAAATATTCATTATACATTTGAGAAAACCGCACTACTTTCATTGGCGATGTTTGCCTTACTGGCCTTTATCACTCCAAGAACCCAACCATGGGTGACATTTCAGTGGAACTTTATTCCCGATGATTTGTTTGAATGGAAGAGCTTTCTGAGAAAAAACACTTTGCTGGCAGTTCTGGGATTTGTTATTCTCTGGTGCTCAGCTTATCACGTTGTAGCTCTGATTCTTGCAGGAGTTTTTGCATTGGATTATATCTCCCATCTTTACGAGCCTAATGAAAACAAAGAAATGTTGGAAATGTATTTCAAAAAATATACTTTAAAAGAGAAACTCAGAAGAAATTCTCTACTTTTCAACGCTTTGCTGCTGCCAACATACTGTCTGTTTCTGATTCTGAATCCTACTGAAAGTTTATACCTACTTTATTATTTTGCCTTCATGAACCTGTATTTTATGCTGATTATCACCAGGAAATATAAGCAGTATCATCATAAAGAAAAGAGCAATTACTATACGATAGGTGTTTTTATTGAGTATACTATATGCAGTATAATCATTATTCCGGCGGTATTCCTGTTGAAAAAAAATATAAAAGAAGCATCCCAAAATATCAGAACTTATGTTGGAGATTAAAAATATACATGTTCATTTTAAAAACCAGAATGTTTTAAACCATCTGAATCTGTCCATAGAAGAAGGCTGCATATTGGGGTTGCTAGGGAAAAATGGAGCAGGAAAGACCACTCTGTTTGAATCCCTGTATCAAAGCATACCGTTCACCGGAACTATCAGCTGGAAGAACGAACGTTTGAAGCGGGAAATGATTTCTTATCTGGAAACCGAAAACTACTTTTACCCTTACATCACGGGAGAAGAATATCTTGCTTATTTTACTTCAAAAAAAGAAGTTGAAATCAAGGAAATTATTGAAAAATTCAATCTTCCGATGAAAAAATATGTGCAGTATTATTCCAGTGGAATGAAGAAAAAACTGGCTCTTATCGGAATGCTGATGCTGGATAAACCTATTAATATCCTGGATGAGCCATTCAACGGGGTAGATTTTGAAGGAGTTCACATCCTTTATGACATTATCAGACAGCTGAAATCCGAAAACAAAATAGTCATTGTAAGTTCCCATATTATTGAAACTCTTTTTCATACCTGTGATAAAATCGCTTTTCTCCAAAATGGCAATATTGAAAAGATCTATGAAAAGGAAGAGTTCAGCCAGTTGAATGCACTTCAATTCTAGACTGTTTTTTTGTTATTTTAACATCTGGAGAAAGCGCTCTTAATGATTTTTTTATTAAATTACCGTCACAAACTAATAACTTATTTATTATGAAAAATTTAAAGAAAATCGAGAGAAAAGGTTTAAAATCAATTATGGGAGGTCGTCCTCCGGCAGCCAGTGAATGTATTGCATGTGGCTGTCCTACACCCATTTGTTATTATCTTAATGGAAATGGCGGCGGTGGTGGCTGTGGAAGCCTTTTATGTGCATAATCATTTTTTATTATAAAAGTAACCTTCCGCAATCCGGAAGGTTTTTTTCTGTATTAAAGCTTAATCTTTGTATATTTTCTTTTGATAAGCAGCATTATGAGGGCCAGAATCAAGCCTATGATGCTTGACCAGACTATATTTTCGATGCCATAATGAGCAATCCAGAATCCTCCGAAAAGTGTACCGGCTGTAACCGCGAAATTCCCGCAGGAAGTAAAAATACTGTTGATGAATGCTGAAGCATCCGAAGCTGATGAGGTAACATTCATATTGCTGATCAGAAATCCTCCGGAATGAACCAGACCCCAGCATCCAACAATCCAGATCATAGGTACAAAATGGTTTCCGTAATACCAGATCAACAGATGAATACCGGATAATACTATCAAAAACAAAAGGGTTGTCCGGAATGGGAACCTGCTCATGTATTTTCCTGCAATTTTATTCCCAATAATTCCTGCAGTCCCAAACAGGAAAAGCATCACACTGACCTGTTGCCCATCCATCCGCGTTACATTCTTTAAAAAATCTGCCATATAACCATAAGTTGAATACATGGCAGTGATAGTGAAAAATGCAAGAAAAAGTCCTATCCACAAATGTTTACTGTGAAACATCTGTTTGGGAAAACCTGTTGACAATCTGGTTGTATGCTGAACAGGCGGCAAATAGATCCCGACTCCTGCAAGAGCCACCACATTAATAAAAGCCGTAAGTAAAAAAGAAGACTGCCAGGAAAAAAGGTCTGACATACAAGTGGCCAGTGGAACACCCATTACGGTGGCCAGGGTAAGCCCTGAGAAAATAATGCCTGCAGCCCTTGACTTTTCCGTAGGATCTGAAGTTTCTCCAGCAACAGATAAAGCAATCGACCAGTATACCGGATGGAAAAATGCAGGAATCATTCTGACAGCAAGCAGCAGATAAAAATGCTTGATATAAGCAGATAGAACATTAGCTATTACAAAAATAAACAAAGAAAAAATGAGCAGACTTTTTCTTTTGAAAGAGGACAGTATGAGCAGCATAAAAGGACCAAAAACCGCAACAATCAAAGCAAAAGTACTCAGCAGCCATCCCGCTTTTTCAACGGAAACCCGGAACGCTGAAGCTATTTCAGGCAATACGCCGATAACTCCAAATTCTGTGGTTGTAATTCCGAAAACTCCTAAAGCCAGTACATAAAGATTTCTGTTCATTTTCATTATTTTTTTGCAAATTTGCAGAATAGACTATCAGAAAACTATATACTTACCTTTTGGTTCTATACTTACCTTTTTGAAAGTGTAAATAAAAAAAACGATTGTTATGCCTCAATTTTTCCACGATAAAAGACTTTATTATACCCCAATTGAATTTGCATTAAGCCATATCGGAGGTACCTGGAAAATGCCCATTTTATGGAGACTGCAGGAGAAACCACTTCGTTTCAGCGAGCTTAAAAAGGACATTCCTCATATTACAGACAAAATGCTGACCAGCCAGCTGCGCGAACTGGAATCTAAAGGCATGATTCATCGTGAAGTATTTCCGGTAGTACCGCCAAAAGTAGAGTACAGCCTTACAGAGAAAGGAATAAAGGCCATTCCGGTTATTGAAACCATTATGCAATTTGGCTACGACCTGATCAAAGATGAAGGAATTGTTTTTCCGCCTAAAGAATGAAAAGAGTAAATTACTCGATTAAATAAAAGCCTTTTTTCATACCTTCACACAAAATCTATTCTGTAGTATGAAGCTGAAATTAGGGATCTTAGACCAGTCACCTGTAACGATGGGCAGCAGTGCAGCCTCTGCACTGGAGAACAGTGTTAATCTTGCTTTACTGGCTGAGAAAACAGGATTTCATAGCATTATGTATTCCGAACATCACGGAGTAGAAGCCTATGGTAGCTCCAGCCCTGAACTTTTAGCAGCAATTATACTAAGTAAAACCAACCGCATCAAAATAGGTACAGCTGGAATCATGATGAGAAACTATTCTGCTTATAAAATTGCAGAATGGGCAAAAATGCTGTCTACCCTTTATCCTGAGCGATTTATTCTCGGATTGGGAAAAGCTCCTGGAGGATTAAAAGATGCTGTAATGGCACTCAATAATCATAAACCGGTAGTTTTATCAAACATGGAAACCAAGCTGGAAGAGATCATTCAATTGATCAGGGATGAAGAAGGAATTTATAACGGACTTATTGCACAGCCTACCCATGTACAGCATATTCCTGAAATCATGTGGCTGGGATCAGGAATGACTTCTGCAAAAGAAGCGGCTAAACATGGGACAGGATATTCTTTCGCTGCTTTTATGAACAATGGGAGTGGAATGGAAAATACAGAAGCTTATCTCAGAGAATTTGATGCCTCTTCATATTTTCCCCAGCCTTCTTTGCAGGTAGCAGTTGCTGTATCAGTAGCAGATACTATTGAAAAAGCAAGGCAGAATGCTTATGGAATGGCCTATCAGTTTTTGCAATCCCGTCAATTAGCCAGTCCCAATGCTGTTCTATCTGCTGAGGCTGTAGAGCAGAAGATTTTGGGAACTCAAGATGAAGATGAGTTTTTCACCTTTTTAGAGAGAATTATCATAGAAACACCACAGTCTGTAAAACAGAGATTAGAACAGGTTTCGGAAAAGTACAATACGGATAATCTTTTGATATTGTGCAATATGCATCGGGAAGAAGATCGCATTCATACCTATAAGAGTATCATTAAAAATAATCACTAAGCCCGCAGGAAAGTAAAAATTTCTGTTTTACATGGGCTGTATTAAAAAAATAATTCAAACTCATGAAGCAGGATATTTCAAAATTATACATCATTACAGGTGGCCCCGGAGCTGGAAAAACCACCCTGCTGGATGAATTAAACAAGTACGGATTGACAACGGTTCCTGAGGAAGGCAGAAGAATTATTAAAGAACAGATGGAGTCCGGTGGAGAAGGGCTTCCCTGGCTGAATAAAGAGCTTTTTGCCAGTCTGATGTTTGAGGAGTCTGTGAAAACTTACCTGAAAATGAATCAAAAGATCCATTTGAAACCTGTTTTTTTTGATCGTGGAATATGGGATACAATGGGTTATATGAGGCTTGAAAATATTCCTGTTCCGGAATTAATGATAGCAAAAGCCAAAGAAATGATTTATAATACTAATGTTTTCATTCTTCCCCCATGGAAAGAAATTTATAAAAATGATCCGGAAAGAAAGCAAACTATTGAAAAAGCGATCCTTACCTTTGAATGTATGAAAGCGATTTATCAGGAATATGGTTTTACTACCATCGAAGTACCGAAAGTTACCGTAGAAAAGAGGGCCTGTTTTATTCTTGACACAATTCTTATGATGAGCTGCAATGAATAGGATTATCCGAGGTTATTCTGTATCACCAATTATCATTTATAATATGGACAATTTCCCATTTGAAAAAGAACTGATCGAACTTGCTGACAAAGATCTCACTGTAAGAGGAGCTCTGCTCGCTGCCGGAAAACTATCCGGAGGTTACCACCCCGAAATGGAAAAGGTTCATAAAGCTAATGCACATCGGCTCCGGGAAATTATCGATGAAATCGGCTTTCCGACCCTCTCAAAAGTAGGTGAAAAAGGAAGCAATGCTGCGTGGCTGATTATTCAGCACGCTATTGGTGAACCTGATTTTATGAAAGAATGCTGTACCATGATGGAAGAAAACAGCAGTGATATTAATCCGATACATCAAGCCTATTTATACGACCGGATTCAGTTTTTTCAAAGCAAACCTCAAAAATATGGAACACAGCTTACTGCAGATGGAAAGCTGTATCCCGTAGAAAACAAAGAAACCTTAAATGAAGAACGCCGAAAAGTAAACCTTCCGGCATTGGCTATGGCAGACATCAATAAAATTCCGGAACCTCAGGACATTCCGGAAATAGATGGCAAAGATGTTGAATATATGATTTGGAGAAAAAAAGTGGGCTGGATTTAAAGGAGTTTTCCAAAGATTGGAAACAAAGATAAAAATGCTGGTCCTTAAGAGCAAAGCTTCCCTTTTATATAATTAAACCTTCAAAACCTCACGCACTTCAATATTTCCTCCCATTGTAAAGATAGGATTGCCTTTAGCCATTTCTACCGCTTCATCAATAGATTCTGCCCGTACAATAATATATCCGCTGATGAATTCCTTGATCTCGGTGTAAGGCCCATCCGTTACAATATTGTCCGGTCTTACCGTTTTTGCAGTTCCCGGTAAGGGTAAAAGAGTATTCCCTTTATCCACAAGTTTGTTTTGAGCAGCAATACTTCCAAGCCAATTCAGACGTTCCCGGATCTGTTCGGGAGACGGTTTATAATCAGAAATATCTTTCAGTCTGAAGATTAATGCAAATTCTTTCATAATCGGATTCTTTATTTAAATGACGAATAAGACATCAGAACAGGGACAGTGTTTTAATTTTATTTTAGACCTATCCTTTAGTTTTGCTCAAATGTACTGTAATCAGATACAATTTTTCCCATTTTTATTTGTCCAGCAAAGGTCTTGGATCAAATAATACTTTTAGTGAAAGAATCTTTCCATTTTTAATCTGGTACCATCCGGAAGCTTCTATCACCTGTTCTCCCATGTCAATAGTATACCAGAAACAGACATCTTCGCCAGACGTAAAAGCCTTAAGAATCCTATACTTAAACTTCATCTGCCTCATATCTTTGATGTAAACTGAAGCATTATTCCTTGTTCCCAATACTCCGATAAATTTAAAATCAGGATCAAGATAGCTTTCTGCCTTATCAAAATTTTCTTCATTTAAATATTGAATAAACTGTTCTGCTGCATTTCGGGTGGTATTGTCCATAAATATTGTTTTTTTTTTGTTGAACACAAAATTAGCGGATCATTGAATGTTTTCCCTGTGACTATAATCACAAAATGGCTCGAATGTTTTTATTACTTTAAAACAGAAATTCTGCTTTTGACATAAGCAATCTGATCTTTTTCCCTTTCCTGATCCGGACGGTTTTTAAGATACATCTGATAATAGATGGCCGCATTTTTAGGCTGTTTCAGATGTAGATCATAAAGAAGACCTAAACGGTAATAAATAATATTGCTGCTGCCAAATGATAACCCTCTTTTATAAGCTGTTACCGCATCATTATATTGGTTTTGTGCTTCATAAATGCCTGCCAATGCAGCATAATAAAGAGTGGTGTGATCTGAAATAGCCTCATCAATTGTCTTTTGTGCGTAGATGGCAGCATTATTATACTCTTTCAATTCCCGATAGCTCAGGGCCATGAAATATAATGTAGATTCGTTCTGCACTCCCATATCTTCCAGTATTTTATAAAGACTGATGCATTTCTGATAATCCTTTACATAAAAATAAGCCTGTCCCATATCATTTATTACATTCACATCAGCATGGTTTTTCAGGAGCTTTTCACCAATTTCAATCACTTCGGGATATTGGGCAAGTTGATTGGCAACGGGCAGTAATGCCTGTTGTAAAGTGAAATTTTCAGTATCAGAAACGATGGCTGTTTTCAAAACATCATAAGCGGACTGGTACTGTTTAAGGCCGCTATAAGTGAGAGAAAGATCATAAGCTACATCTGGATCCGTAGAATTCAGGGCGTTGGCTTTTTTGAGGTAACTCAGTTTAGCTTCCGGAGTATCAGCATAAGTAGCGAGCTGTTGATAAGCACTGAAATTAAGACTGTCCAGCTGAATGATCTGTTGCAGATACATTTTGGCATTAGCCGCATTGCCTCTTCTGGAATTGATGCTGGCCAGGCTGAATAGAGTGGGCAGACTGTCTGGTTGTAGGGTGTTGATTTTTAGATAGTTTTTTTCTGCTTCAGGCAGTTTTCCGGCCATCATATTACAGTAAGCTATTTGCGAAAGGGCTTTTACATCCTGTGTATCTCCGGGATATATGCTTTGAAGATATGTTGCAGCATCGGCATAACGCTGTGTTTCATAATATTCTAGAAGCTTTTCGGTATCAATTTTTGCAGACTGGGCAGTGATACTGGTAACGCCTAATAGAATAATGCACAAGCAAATTCCTATTTTCATCATGGTTATTTTTAACTAAAATATTGGATATTTAATAAGCAGCCAAATTTTACACTCACATATTGGGGATTTTTTTAATTTTTATGAATAATTTATAGTAAAATAAAAACTTCTCTCATTAGATTTCTTATATTCATCCTGCCAAAACAGACCGGATAAGCTTCAATAGATATGGAAATAAAAACAGTACAGTCATTCATTGATTATTATGAGAAAATAAGGGAAAGAACCAACAGAATTATTGCCGTTGTTCCTCCAGAGCATATAGATTTTTCCTATAAACCAGGGAAATTTACCATTGGTGATCAGATAAGACATATTGCCGCTATAGAACGGTATATGTATGGGGAAACCATTACAGGGAAGAAAAGTGCTTATCCCGGATGCGGAAAAGAACTGGCTGACGGATATGAAAATACCGTGAAGTTTTTCAATGAAATGCATAGGCAAACGCTGGAAATCATCAACGGACTTTCCGATGAAGATCTCACTCGCAAATGTCTTACCCCGGCCAACAAAGAAATCTCTGTGTGGAAATGGCTTCGGGCTATGATAGAACATGAGATTCATCACAGAGCAGAATTATACATCTATCTTAATCTTCTGGATGTAAAAACACCTCAGATCTACGGGCTTTCCGCAGAAGAAGTTCAGGAGCTGAGTGTGAAACGATAGGATTAAAAGTGGTTTTAAAGAATATTCAATCGGTTGGGGTTAATTTGTATATTAGCCCATTCAAAAAATAATAATGACCAGACGTTTTATCATTCCTCTTGTGCTATTTCTAAACAGTGCCTATGCACAGACCCATTCAGATCTGAAACCTGGAGACACCATAAAGTATGCTCCTCAATCTCATCAGCCTACCTGGATCTCGGTGCAGTCTGCTGACGCTAATCTGGGAGTTGCGCTCTTTATGGATGGAAAAAAAGTAAAAGAACAGGATGATTCCAGAGGAACAAAAAGTATTGAACGCTTCTATTTTACCCCGGAAAAAGGAAAGAAATATGAACTTAAAATCTGGCCCAAATCTTACGTCGAAAAAAGTAAAACTGCCAAAGTTTCCATTACAGAATCTAAAAATGTACCTGTTCTGGAGGGCAGGTTCAGCCCTGATCAGTTGGTGGAGGATCTTCATACATTCCGTTCTATCAGAGAAAAAGCAAACTCCGGGTTATATGTGTACAGAACCAGAAAGCAGATAGACAGCATCTACCGACAGGCTGAAGAAGAAGCCAGAAACAGCAAAAATATTTTTGATTTTTACAAAGTCATTGCAAAAGTCACCGGATTTGAAGGAAGCTGTCATAACTATACGGATCTGCCTAATCATGCCTCTTATTATCTCACACAGAAACCGGAATATTTGCCCATTACTTTAAAAAATATTGACGGACGTCTGCTTCAGGACTCCAAAGACAATGCATTGCCTCTTGGTGCTGAAATTCTGTCTATCAACGGAATTCCTGCAAAAGAGATGATCAGCCGCTTTTCTCAATATTATTTTTCTGACGGATATTCACTGCCCTACAAAGAAACAACAGGCTTTGAAAGAGGAATGCTGGATAAATTTTATATAGAATTCGGAACCCATAAAAACTATCGCATCAGCTATCAATGGAATGGAACTGTAAAAGAAGTTTCACTGCCGGGAATATCGTTGGAAAACTTTAAAAAACTTCAGGATTCAAGATATTCGCTTGCCTTTGACAAAAAACTGATGTCTGAAAAATACAGCCTGAATAAAGAAGGAGAGGGCATCTATCGTTTATCTTTGAGAGGATTTGATTTTGCAACAGGGAAAGAAGATCCTGCCTATAAGAAATTCAGTACTTTTCTTGATCAGATGATGGATACCCTGGAACGCGAAAAAATAGAAAACCTGATCATTGATCTTAGAGGTAATAGCGGAGGGACAGGAGCTCTTTATGAAAAAGTATTCTCTTATCTTACCCAAAGACCTTTCCGCGACAGCCACTATGCCTATACCAATTTTAATGAAGTACCTATGGAAAGAAATCTGATCATAACTCCTCTTTTTCTTTCCAATGGAGTACAGGATAAAAATGGGCTGAATGCCTATCTGAAGCAGCTTTATCCTAAAGGTGTCCAGGGGAAATATTATTGGGCAGATGATAAAAACCCTTCGGTTACGCCTAATGACAAAACTTTTAAAGGACAGCTTTACCTGCTTGCAGATCAACGGGTGGCTTCCGCAGCCTCACATCTGGCATCGCTGATTAAATCGTATACTAATGCTATCGTCATAGGAAAAGAAACGGTAGGAGGGTACTACGAACACAACGGCCATCTTCCTCTGGTATATGAACTTCCCAATACCGGTATCCAGACAGGATTTTCTATTGTTCATGTCATTCAGGATGCTCAAAACCTTCCCGATCAGAAAAAAGGCCAGGGGATCATCCCTCACATCCTGATACAGCAGACCAATCAGGAATTTCTGGATCAGACTGATGTTTATCTGAAAAAAGTATCAGAACTTCGAAAACCATAAAACAATTGTGTTTATTGAATGATTAAATATAAAACCAGCTTTAAATTCATTATTTGCAGCTGGTTTTTTTGTTGTTAAAATTCAGTCCGGTTTTAACTTATTTCTATTTTAAGTGATAAATTTATTGTTTTTATATATTAAAAAATGTTAAATATATGCCTGATAAATAGAGGTTTATTTGTTTTTTTTAATCATTTGTGTTGGAGTTATTGATAAAAAGTCGTAGAACTACTACAAAATTTCAGATTGGCCACAGAAAATTTTTTGGATAGAAATTACCGTTTTATCTTTGTAATACCACCAATCCAATTACAAAATAATAATAATGATTAAAATTTGCCTAGCATCACAATAAATTCAAGAAAAATCCTAGAATTCAACAGGGACTAAAGCAGATACAATATACTGCTTTCCATTTTACTTATTATTGATACCCTGTTTTGATCTCCATATCCGGTTTTTGTTCCTTAGAATGAAATACGGATAACGAAAATGTATCTGAACTTTTTACTTCAGGTAGGTTTTAGCCTTAAAAAAACTTGACACCCAATCAATCAAAATATTACAACTATGCTTCAGGACGATCATTCACCCAAAATGCCTGTTTCCAAAGATAAAATTCCAGCTGTAAATAATCTAAAAGATACCCTGAAAGATCAGGCAGTAAGCAAAACTGCTCAGAAAGTACAGGAAAAATCGAGTGGATCTATTAAGAAAGCTACAGAAAAAATGGCTCAGGCGCAGGCTTACACCGGAATGGCTCAAAATGGTTCCCAGATGTTTATGAACCAGGTTAAACAGCCTAATCCTCCCACTTTGGTAGAGGATAAAGTATGGTCAAAACAACCAACTTCCGGGATTTATAATGCCAATACAATCCCCGGCAATCAGGTAGCAGGAATCAATCGTGTGATAAAACTTGAGATTGTGATTGACGGAAAAGTAATCAAACATTTCAAACATTTCCAGCTAAAGCAAAGCGCTGTAAAGCATCATGAATTTGATCTTATGCTGGCTCATGATACCTTAGGCAGTTCAGAAAACCATAATCTGGAAGAAGCCCAGAACTTTCTGGGAAAAAGGATTACCGTAATTTTCAGATACAAAGACGTTGAAGACGGTCCTGAAAGAAATTTTGTAGGAGTAATTACCGAAGTAGGCTTCAGCCAGGAAAAAGGAAGTCTGGGAAATATTGTTCTTACAGGCTCAAGTCCCACAGTCCTTTTAGATGCTGCCCCTCATATTCAGAGCTTTGGCGGGGCACAGGAGATCAGTCTGAACAGTATCGCAGATCAGGTAATTAGAGAAGGATTGGGACAGAATTCTTTTGATTTCAGAGTAGATGCCGCACACGGAAACGTTTCCTACAGCTCACAATATGAAGAAACCCATTACAACTATCTGGCAAGAATAGCAGAAGCGTATGGGGAGCAATTTTATTATGATGGTGAAGTACTGCATTTCGGGAAACTTCCACCTCAGGAAAAGCCTGTAAAACTTACTTACGGAAGCAGTGTGAGTGATGTAAAAATCAAAATGAAAGCACAGCATGTGAATCCGTCATTCTATGGATATAACAGCAGTAAAAATGAAAAATTAACTGCAGGAAACTCCAAGATTACCCATACTTCGGATATTGCCAAAAGAGCTTATGAAATTTCAGAAAAAACTTTTACAACCCCTTCATTAAGAGTAGCTCCGATAAAAGCCGTTTCTTTTATGGATGTGGAAAACTCTCAGAAAGGAACAGCAGGAAGTAAAGCTTCAGAAGTATTTGTCATTTCGGGTGTTACAACAGTACCATTCCTGTATCCGGGCTGTATTGCTGATATTGAAATGAGGAAAGCCGAAAGCAGTGAAACAACCTATTTCACCAAACTGATGATTGTAGAGATGTATCATGAGGTGGATGCAAGAGGATATTATACAGGAATATTTGAAGCCATAGCTTCTGACACGGGATTTATTCCCCGTCCGGAGTTTCATGTACCTAAAGCAGATGCACAATTTGCCAAAGTGATTTCCAATACAGACCCTTTAAATCAGGGGAGAGTTAAAGTTCAGTTTGACTGGCAGAATGGCTCTACCACAACAGAGTATATCCGGGTAATGACTCCCGATGGCGGCGGAAGTGAAAAAGTAAGCAAAAATCGTGGTTTTATGGCCATTCCGGAAGAGGGTGACCAGGTAGTGGTCAACTTTGCCCATCAGCATCCCGACCGTCCATTTGTGATGGGAGGTATGTTCCATGGTGGAGTTGGAGGCGGTGGCGGAACCGGAAATAATATCAAGAGCTTAAGCAGCAAAAGCGGGCACACGATGAGTCTTGATGATGGCGGTGGTATTACTGTGAGAGATAAAGATCAAAACTCCGTTTTTCTGGATGGTGCCGGAAATATAAGCATAGACAGTAAGATTTCCATTACCCTGACTTGCGGAAGCAGTTCTATTTACATGGATAAAGATGGAAATATTCAGATCAAAGGAAAAGAAATATTTGTACAGGGAGTCAATATTGGCGTTGGGGGAACAACAAGTATCGGAGTTGGAGTAGGCCCTGAAGATGGTGATCCTACCTCTGGTGTCGGAATCAAGTCCGATACCCTGGACATCGGAACCAAAACCCTTTCTATGAGAGGCGATACAGAAGCCAATCTCAGCAGCGGAGGAAAGATAAATGTAGGCGGCGGAAGTGAAACCAATATTGTAAGTGGAACTGTAAAACTGAATTAAAAGCAGATGAATCCGGTAGATTTGGAGTTGGTAAAATTAAAAAGACAATGGCAGAAAGTCGTTTCAAAGAACGAAGAGAAACCTATGCTGATCTGCATAGGAGAAAAACATGAAACTGACCTTTTTGATGGATTTATCAAATCGAAACTTTCCGAAGACGAAGAAGGGGATGATATTTTTTTGCTCCATTATCAGGAATTTAACGGGATGAAATCCTTCGGACAGACTTTACTGGATGAATGGACGGAGTTCTATGAAATGCTGAAAAAAAGTGAAGAAAATATTCCGCAATGGGATCTTAAAAATCCGGAAGAAACTTTTAAAACTGATGCTTACAAAGCATTTTATCCTTTGCAGGAATTGAAGAGAAACTTCCCGAATATTAAGGACTCCAAAATCTACCTTTACATTGCCCCGCTCAGAATAAGTAGCACCGAAGAGCTGTCTCTATGGGTGAAAGAATGGTGCAGGATGTGTGAAATATCAGAATGTAAGGATATTAAACTGGTCTGGGCAGAACATCATACCTATAGAACACTGTCACAGATCTCTTCAGCACACAGTTTCAGGGTAGAAGTAGATATTCATCAGCTCATGCAGAATACAGCTGCTCATACAAACCGGAAGAAAAATAGTCCGGATACGGATTTTCAGCAGCAGATTCTTATAGCCAGCAATCATCTAAGCAAAGAAAGATTCAAAGAAGCAGAGTATGCCTTAAACAAAGCAGTGAGGCTGGCTAAAGAACAAAAAAATAAACAGGGAGAGATCTCTGCCTATTTTATGCTTACCCAGGCATACACAGCAGACAGGAAAAAAGACAGGGCAGAAGATACTTACCGGACTATATTGGAAGAAGTAGAGCCCGACTCGCCACTGGAGGTTCAGATGTACATGAATTATGGAAGTCATCTGTTAGGAAATTCCAAAAAATCCAAAGCAGAGAAAATATTTGAAAAAGCTGCGGAAACAGCACAAAAGATAGGAGAATATGCAATGGCTATTGAATGTTACAGAATCATTGGAACATTGAATGATACTATATTGACAAAAGATAAAATGATAAGGTATTTTGAAAAATGCCTCGACATAGCAAAAGTAATGGATCCTTCAGTACGGGAACAGAGCAGCCTGCGGTTCGTAGCCTCAATGCTGATTCTTAAGTACGAAGGCGATCATGATAAAAAAACACTACTGGACAATGAAATGAAAGCTTATTTTGGTGATGATTGGAAGGTAAGCGTAGAAAGACCAAAAGCAGGGTAATCTCAAATTAAAAAATCATGGCAGATCTGAACAAGAAAACAGTAAAACCCATAAAGGTTGCAAAACCGGATATGAACCCGGACCGCTCCTTGAAGGTGAACGCAGACGTTACTTCGGTAAGCTGGGACAAAACCAAGCAGGGCTGGAAGAACGGGATGAAAAATAATTTTGATTCCCTGAACCCTGTTTCTATGGTTCAATCCATTACGGGCGGAGACAGTGCAAAGTCGGAGAAAAGTAGTGGCGGAGGAGGTGGAGACAGTGCTGTAACTTCCGAAAAAGCTGCTCCCGAAAGTAAGATAAAACTGATCAAAGTGAATACTCCGGCAATGCCTTCCACTGCTATCCAGCATACCAGCAAGCATTTTGATATTGTGCTGGCAATTGATATCCACTGGACACTGATCCCGCCGCCGCCTTCATTTATGCTGATTCCTCTGCCATTGCCACATCCTTTTATCGGGATTGTTTTTGATGTCATGGATTATATTACCATTACGATTCCAATTCCACAGTTCGCAAGAAATCTGATGCCGTCACTGCCGGAGAGTATTCCGATGGGGGGCTCAATATATGTTCATGGAAGACACAAAGCAACTACTACAACAAGTGTTATGGGAGTTGTAATTCCTTTCAGGCACATCACATCATTGATTCCTGTGTACCTGATTCCATTTCCTCAGGAGGCTCCGCACGAAGGAGAAGTCTACTATGGCTCGCAGACTGTTTTGGCGCAGGGAAGCAAAATGAGCGGAAACCAGCCTCAGCAGGTTCTTACCTGTATGGGATTCCCTTTCGGAATGACCATGCTTCCTGCCATGCCGGATAAACCAAAGAAAAACCCACTGGCTTATTTTGCCTTTTATAATAATTTTTCAAGCATGTATATCCAGATCAATACGGGAGGACCTGTATTGGTGGGAGGAGCTTTTGTTCCTCATGTCTATACTCCCGGAGAAATGCTGATGCGTCTTGCGGGAATGTTTTTGATGAGAAGTCTCACCAAGAAAATAGGGAAGCTGGGAGCCAACGGGCTAAAGAAATTGAATAACAGTGTCCTTAAAAAAGCCCCATTCAATAAATTCAAATTGGCTAATGCCCTGTCTAAAAAATTATGCCACTGGGGATTGGAACCCGTTAATTTTGCTACCGGAGCAATGGTTTTTGAATGGGAAGATTTTGAAATTCAGGGAAGCACTCCTTTGATGTGGAAAAATATTTGGCACAGTGACAGGCCTTATGACTTTGGTCCTTTAGGAAACGGAGTCTTTAATAATCATGATTTATTTATTCTTCCTGAAGAAGACAATAAATTTGCTGGTTGGATGCATCCGGAGGAAAACATTGCCATGCTGATTCCTGTACCTGAAATTGGTGAGGAAATGACCTATTGTAGAGATCATAAAATATGGCAGTACAGACCAAGCAGCAGTAGGTGGATTGTTCGTAAAGGAACTGATGTCTATACCTATAAAAGATTCCATCATATTACAGAAGGCACAGTATATAAAGTGATTCGTATTGCATATGGAGACGGAACAATCAGAGAATATGAATATGAAGACCGCAATATTGTCCTGAAAAGTATAAAAGATGTGAAGAGTGGATTCAGCATAGAAACTGTGATTCATCCTGAGTATAAAAAAGTAACAGAAGTGTATTACTGTTATAAAAAGCAGAGAGATCTGCAGGTTCGTTATGATTATGATGATCGGGGTAATCTTATCCATGTCTGGGATATTCATAAAAAGGCGATTGTCTTTGAATATGACGGGAAAAATCAGGTGGTGAAAAGAACCAACAGGAACGGAATGAGCTATCAGTGGGAATATGATAAAAAAGGAAGGGTAGTTCATACCAAAGGAATAGACGGATATATGGAAGGAGAGCTTCATTATAATGATGATGAAGGTTTTACGGAAGTTATCTATCCAAAACAGAATAACAGAACGGAAGAGTATCACTATGATGAAAACTTTCTGGTCTATAAAAAGGTAAATGGAGAAGGGGGCGAAACCTGGTATGATTATACCGCTCACAATGAGCTGAAAATGACAGGTTCTCCTGAAGGCAGAGTAGAAGGATATACCTATGATGAAATGGGAAATATTAAAATCTTCCACAGTCCGGATGGTGAAGAATATCATTATCAGTACAATGAATTTGGCCAGGTAACCGCTCGTTTTTCGCCTTCAGGTGCTTCCGAAACATGGAACTATGATGAAGAGGGAAAACTGATAAGCTATACCGATCCCACAGAAACAAGCATCTATTACGAATATGCCGGTAATGAAAGAACCCCTGAAAAAAGCATTATGCAGGATATCATTACTCATTATAAATACAATGAGAGAGGGCAGATCATTCAGCTTACCAATACTGCCGGAGCCGAACAGTACTGGAAATACGATGAATATGGAAGAATACTGGTGTTCAGTCCAAAACCTCTTATCAGGACTCTGATTAACAGAGATCAGATGGGACGGGCAGTAGAGATTAATGAAAACGGACAATTACCATTAAAAATCCGTTATGATGCTTATGACCTTCCGGTTTATGCTACAGACGGGCGTGCAGAATGGCTGATGAGCTACACCCCAATGGGGAGTCTGAAACGCCAGGTCCGCAGGAATGCCTTATCCCATAAAAAAGAAGAAACCTTAGTATTGGGCTATGATGCTTATGAAAACCTGATGAGTATTACCAATGAAAAAGGAGAGATTTATCAGTTTGAAAGAAACCATAATAACGATATCACAGAAGAAACAGGTTTTGATGGGCAGAAAAAATTCTTTGTAAGAGATAAAGACGGAATGCTTACCCAAAGCAGAACACCTTATGGAAAAAATATTTTTTATGAATATGATCTGGGTGGAAGACTAACGCAAACTCATTATCCCGATGGAACCTGGGAAGCTTATCAGTATAATACATCAGGATTATTGATTAAAGCAGACAATGAAAACAGCAGTGTTGAATTCCAGAGAAATAAATTAGGACAGATCACCCATGAGAAACAAGGGGATTATTCCATTCAATATGAATATGACAGTCAGGGAAAACTAATAGGCTTGCAGAGCAGTTTAGGCGCTGAAATTGATTATTCCTACAATGATCTAGGCCAGCTTAAAACAATTTCTTCAACAGCCGGCAATATTGCTTTGCCATGGAAGATGAATGTTGACATCAGCCATAGCGGCCAGATGCTTTCCCGAGAAATGACAGGCGGAGTAGAAAGTACATTTGAATTAGACCATATCGGAATGCCGGTAAGCCAGAAAGTAACCGTCAATAAATCAGCTACTACCTTCCATCAGGACTATAGCTGGGCAGCAGGAACCCGTTTGCTGCATGTTTTGGACAGGGTGACGGGCGGAAAAACAAGATTTGATTATGACGCGTTTGGAAGTCTTGCAGCTGCAGAATATTCCAACGGGGAAGTACAGTATAAAAATCCGGATGCTACGGGATGCTTATACGAAAGTGCTAAACGAACCGACCGCGTTTACGATAAAGGAGGAAAGCTGATGAGGGACAAAAACTGGTTTTATCATTATGATGAAGAAGGAAACTTAAGAATAAAAAGTAAACGTCCCATTAATAATGTGAAGCCGGAAAATAGAGAACAGGAGAGTACTGCTCATCCTTACTATAAACCCATTGCTTCAGACTGGCTGAACACTCCAAAACTGCCGGAAGGAAATGATTTGCCTGATGTAAATGCAGACCTTTCAGCCGAGATTCAAAACCAGGAATGGGAATTCGGAGACTGGGCTTATTTCTGGAATGCCAACGGAATGCTGGCCAAAATAAAGCGTCCCGACGGCAAAGAAGTAAGCTTCGAATATGATGCACTGGGAAGAAGAACCTCAAAAATTGCCCTGAAGAAAATAACTCGTTATATTTGGGATAGTAACGTTCTCTTGCATGAATGGAGCTATGATGTTGAAGAAGATCCTGTAACGACTGTAGATGATGAAGGAAATGTCATTACAGGAAAAGAACCAGCGGAGAATGTCATAACCTGGGTGTATGAAAAAAATGCATTTGTACCGTGTGCTAAGATTATTAACGGTGAAAGTTATAGTATTGTTTCCGATTATATAGGAAGGCCGGTACAGGCTTATAATGAAGATGGACAGATTGTCTGGAGTACAGACTATGATATTTACGGAAATCTGAAAAACTTAAAGGGAGATCAATATTTTATTCCATTTAGACAGCCTGGTCAATACGAAGATATAGAAACAGGTGGTCTTTATTATAATCGTTTCAGATATTATGATAGCAATAGCGGTCTTTTTATTAGTTTAGATCCAATTGGTTTGGCAGGTAATAATGCAACATTATATGCTAATGTAAATGATTCAAATACAGAAGCAGATGTTTTGGGGCTTCATATAGCAGACGCTATATATACCAACCCATCAGGAATTACAGGGCAGGTAGGAAGTTTTGGCAGCCAAAAAGGAGGATTGCATTCTGAACCGCAAATCTTAAACCAGATGGGCGGACAGAAAGGAGGTCACTTAGAAATTACCTCTATGGGACCAAAAGGCGATGGTACAACTTCGTTCTTCAGAGGAAAAGGCGGAAAACCATTCCCTGCAGGGCCGTTACCTCCTTGTGGACCTAGAGCTAATAATTGTGATGCTGTACTGTTTAGCCATGCCAAGTCAAATAATATGACGATTTCTTATAAATGGACGGACCTGAAAGGTAATGCCAATGTCAGAGTTTATCATCCTGATGGAAAAGTGACAGAGAATGGAATTGATATTTCTGCAAAATATTATAAATAATGAATGAGATTTTTGAAAATTTCAGCTGTAAAAGCTGGTTGTTAATTGATAAAAATAAGGTTGATTCTTTTATAAAAGATTTTTCCCTTATTAAAATAGAAGAATACAAAAAATGGATTGATGCTGAAGGTGGAGATCAATCAAATACACTGCTTATCACAGATCCTATTGGAGATTATGTGATCATTGAAGGTAAATTATTGGAGAATGAAGGAAAAAAGATAAGTGAAGAGTTTTCTGCACAACACGAAGCACTACTGTTTAATATGACCATAGATATATGGATTCCTTATATGTTCTGTGAAGTGTATAAAGGCGGAAAGCAAATAAGAAGAATAGAATACGATTTGGATTTGGAGGAAGGTGAGGTCTCTTCCACTGAATCAGGAGAAAAACAGGATTTTGAAGACAATGTAGAATATACTCCTGACTCAACCGTAGGATATGATGATTTTTTTTATCCGCTTTATCTTATGAATAATCTTAATATTAAAATGTCGGATATTATAGAATTAATGAACAAACGCTCAACGTTATATTCCATCAGTATATAGTATTCGATTACAGTGAAAAACACTGGTAATGCTGTGATTCCGATATAAAAATAAAAGTACAATAGCAATAATTATAATAGTATGGACATTCATAACTTAAAAGAAGCAATCAACCCATTTTTTTGGGTGGAACATTCAAACAGTTCCTCGGTGTGTTTAGATGTGGGGGCGTATAAACAGGAAATATTTGATACCCGTGCTGATGAAGGTTTTGAAGGTAGCGGCTACGATTGGGCATCATTGGCTGATGTCTTTATCAAAGAAAAAAGAGCCGATCTGGTTGATATCATTCGTTTTGATCCTGAAGGAGGAATGTTTTGTGCATATTCTTCCGATACAGAAAAGCTGAAGGATTTTATCTTAAGCTTTAAAAAAGCATGTGAAGATGAAACTGTAATCAAAGATTTGTTTTCACGGGCTGAACTGGATTGATTTTACAAATGAATATTAAAATAATGCTAATCAGAATACTTTATGCAATGAAAAATGGGGAAATATAGAAGTACCGTTGAAATAACAGATACTATTTAATCCAAATCCAATCCAAATATATATGAAGAAAATATTCTCAGAACTTAAAGGTTTTGTGGTGTTTAGCCCGCAGCTTTTAGCAAAATACCTGCAGGAAAACCATCTTTCGGGTAATAATATTTTAAAATATTTCGTAGAAAACGAACATGGAGATGAAATAACAAAATCAGGAATTGCCATCCCAATAATAGGTGTAGAAGAAGACCATTATGCATTCGGGGTCTCAGTAAATGATGAAAATATTTTGAATGATGATGAGGTAGAGGTAGAGTCCAGAGGATGGATCTTTCAGACCGCTGATAATGAAGTAAAAGTTGTAGGTATTGGCTATTTGAAAGACATTACTTCTATCAATGATGAAAACAGCATTACCTTATCTTTAGAAAATGGATGGTATTCATTAAAAATAAGGGGTGGAAATAAAGAGGGTGAAAGATTATTTGAACTGAATATGCAGAAGAAAGAGATGCATCCGGCCTTTAGTGGAGATGTTACCACTGAATATTATTACGGGTGAAATATGTATTAAAAAATAGTATTAATAGGCGAATGTCCTTTGTTAATGGGTAAATATCTGAAGTTGAGTTGTTAACAGCTTTGATTTGACAGCCTGAAAAGATAGAATTTTCTTTAGAAATATAGAAATGTGAATTTTCTTAAAAAATATTTTGTCAGTAATGAAAAACTTTCTATATTTGCACCACTGAAAACAACGGTACTACCGGAGTTGAAGGAGAGTTGGCAGAGTGGTCGATTGCGGCAGTCTTGAAAACTGTTGACTGTAACAGGTCCGGGGGTTCGAATC
>JASLCD010000203.1 GCA_030146295.1 Chryseobacterium sp. | reverse complement strand
ATCATTAAGGTGAATAATAAACGTCTTCCTTTGGTTTTAGGAATTGGCGGCAACGATACTCTTGACGTCAAGAAACAGATTGAAGAAGCAGATCTTTCTGCATTTGAAGCAGTGCTTTCCGTATCTCCTTATTATAATAAACCGAATCAGGAAGGTCTTTATCAACACTACAAGGCTTTAGCTTCCACAGGAAAGAATATCATTATTTATAATGTTCCTTCAAGAACCGGGCAGAATGTGGATGCAGATACTACACTTCGTCTTGCAAACGAATTTCCAAATTTATTCCTGATTAAGGAAGCGGCACCCAATATTTTACAGTACTTTGATATTCTGAGAAAGAAGCCTGCAGGATTTTCATTGGTTTCCGGAGATGATGAATATACATTGCCGGTAACATTAGCAGGAGGAGATGGTGTGATTTCTGTAATCGGGCAGGCGTATCCTAAAGAATTTTCTACCATGGTGCAATTAGCTTTTGACGGGAAAGTGAAAGAAGCTTACGCAATTCACAATAAGCTGGTAGATATTACCCGTTTGATTTTTGCAGAAGGAAACCCTTGTGGTATTAAAGTAATACTGGCTGAAAAAGGAATCATTAAAAATTATTTAAGACTTCCTTTAGTAGTCGCTTCAGAAGGTCTTCATGCAAAAATTAAAGCTGAAATGGCAAACATTTAATAATGAACTGAATATTGCTTTAAAATTCAGCAGTTCATTATTGAAAAATACAAAGGGTGAAAAGTTTAGGCTTTTCACTTTTTTTAATCATATTAATACAATAAATCATGAAATTAAGACAGGCAACAGCTGTGGATATCCCTTTAATTCAGGATCTGGCACGAAGATCATGGGAAAATGCCTATGCAGACATTCTTTCGAAAGAGCAGATGGAATTTATGCTTTCCGAAATGTATTCTGAAACAGAAATTCAGAACCACCTTCAGAACCCCCATTACCATTATTATCTTATTCAGGATGAAAAGAATGACACCTATGAAGGATTTATAGGATACGAGCATCATTATGAAGAGAAAACAACTAAGCTGCACCGTATTTATCTGGTTCCGGAAAGCAAGGGAAAAGGATTCGGCAAAAAAGCACTTCAGTTTCTGAATGAAAAAGTTTCCGAGAACGGAAATGAAAGAATTATTTTGAATGTGAATAAAAATAATTCTGCCCGAAGCTTCTACGAATCCCAAGGATACAAGGTTTATGGAGAAGGTGTTTTTGATATTGGTAACGGATTTGTGATGGATGATTACCTCATGGAATTTCTAATTCACTTATGAATGACTTAAAATTTTGTAACTTTATCCTGTAATTCTATAACAAGTGACTTCTTTTTTTGAATGATCTTTGCTTCAGAACCAAATCACTTATAACAATACATTCATATGCTTGGTTTTGAGCTGACACAGCTTTTTATCAGTATATTTTTTTCATCCTTAGTGTTTAAATTCCTGTATTCTTAAATACAGGAGTTTTTGCGTCTATATGGCAAAATTAAAAAAAATACACCTATTTCACTTTTAAATGAAATAAATTATTATATTTACTAAATAAAACAGGCTTATATATACTAGGATGAAAATGTATGTTAAATTTGATTTCAATGCCCTTTGCAAAAAGGTATTGGACGAAAAACTTAAAGAACACGGGCTGAAGTACAGGTTGCTGAACTTTGGTGAAGTGGAATTCTATGAGCCCCTTACACAAGAACAACACAGTCTTTTTAAGAAAAACCTTGAAGATTATGGTATAGAAATCATAGAAAGTCAGAAAACTGCTTTGGTACAGAAGATAAAAGATGCTATCGTAGAACTGGTCTTTTCTGATGAAATCATACCGGTAAAAGCATCCATATATATTTCTGAAAAACTGAACCATAGCTATGGATATCTTTCCAATTTATTTTCAGAAGTTGCTTATACATCGATTGAGAATTTTATTATTCTGCAAAAGATAGAGCACGCGAAAGCCCTGATCATAAGAAACAAACAAAGCCTTACAGAAATAGCCCACAAGCTGAATTATTCCAGTGTGGCACATTTAAGCACTCAGTTTAAGAATACAACAGGAATCACTCCCTCCCAGTTTCAAAAGATCATTGGAAAACGAAGAAGAGCCCAAAGCACGGTAATAAACCCTAAAATGCAGTATGAATAAAGAATTTCTGAATGTAATAGTAGCAGATAACGATGAAAACACCTTGATTTTTTTTAAAAATATTTTGAAAGAGTTGAAAATCTCTATAAAAGTTCAATGTTTCTGTAATGGAAGAGATATGATGACCTATCTGAATCATGATGATGCCGTGGTTCCGGAAATTGTTTTTATAAAATATACTATTCCTGGAAAAGGCAGTATGGAATGCCTGGAAGAATTTGGTGCAAATTCTAAATTCAATAACATGGTATCTGCCATTTTTTCTGAACCGATTCCCGAAAATGAAATTGAAGATATTTTTGTAAAAGGAGCCAATATTTTCATGAAAAAACCGGAGTCTTTTGAAAGTCTTAAAAAGGTACTTGCAGAAGTTATTACAATCAATTGGCAGTATCATACTTCAGGATTGAATAAAGAACATTTCATTATGAAAGTGTGATGAATAAAGGGATTGTTAATTTATTATTAAGAAAATATTAATGGTATTTATTGCATACTATTCACAAATAAGTGAAAATTTTATAACTAATAATTAAAATAATATAAAAAGGATCTGAATTAATATACTGACATTTGTAAAAGTAATCTGAGACACAAATTTCATTATATAGTAGAAGATACAAATGAATGAGAAGTAATTGTTTCTAAAAGCAAAAATTATATAAATCACGATGTTAGTTAACAAAATGGATTATCATAATTTTCCAATTTTAAAGCACAGAAGATCTTTAAACAAAACGGTACAATCATGAAAACTCAAAAGTAGTTGGAGGTATTTTTATTCGTTTCATTCCCTCATCTCCAGCGAAACTCAGTTAGTTTTTATAATAAGCAAGTTGGAAAAAAATAATTCATTTTGTTTTTCATAATTTATTTTAATAGTTAAGGTTTTGACTTATCCAAATAATATTGTTATATAGATATTTTCACACCACATCACAAAATATTAAGCCTTAGCTATTAAAATAAGTTTTTTGGAATACCAAAAAGTAATTTCTTCTAAATAACAGTTTTATAAGGGGGCCGCAGGAAATATTTTCTGCGGTTTTTTTTATGAAATTTTACTCCATTTATTTTTTCCTTTGTAGTACCTGATATAATAGTTTTTGATTATCAGATTATCAGGTCTGGACAGCATAGGGTCAGCTTCCAGAATTTTTTCTACCGTATTTTTTGTTGTTTTAATGATCGCCGAATCATTAATAAGGTCCAATCTCTTGAAATCTACAACACCACTTTGCTGGGTACCCAGAATATCTCCAGGACCACGAAGCTGCATATCCACTTCAGAAATTTTGAAGCCGTCATTGGTTTCAGTCATCGTTTTAATACGCGTCCTGCTTTCCTTTGATAGTTTATCTGAAGTCATCAGGATACAGTAGCTCTGTTCCGCACCTCTTCCCACCCGTCCTCTCAGCTGATGGAGTTGTGAAAGCCCGAATCTTTCCGAACTTTCAATAACCATTACGGAAGCATTAGGAACATTTACACCCACTTCAATTACCGTAGTTGCCACCATGATCTCAGCTTTTCCGGAAGCAAAATAAGCCATTGCAGCATCCTTTTCATCGGGTTTCATCTTTCCATGCAGCATGGTCACGTTGTATTCTGAGAAATAATCCATCACATGTTCCAAGCCTTCCACCAGATTTTTGTAATCTAAGGTTTCAGATTCCTCAATGAGGGGATATACAAAATAAACCTGCCGCCCCTTTTTAATTTCATCTTTACAGAAATTATATACGTAAAGTCTATCTTTTTCACGTCTGTGAGCCGTAATGATGGGTTTTCTTCCCACGGGCATTTCATCGATCACGGAAACATCCAGATCAGAATAAAAACTCATTGCCAGAGTTCTTGGAATAGGAGTAGCCGTCATCACAAGAATGTGGGGAGGAATTCTGTTCTTTGCCCATAGTTTAGCCCTCTGGGCAACTCCAAATCTATGCTGCTCATCAATAATTGCTAATCCTAAGTTTTTAAACTTAACTTTATCCTCCAGTACAGCATGCGTCCCTACCAAAATTGAGAGTATTCCATTTTCCAGTTCTTCATGTATAATTCTCCTTTCCGCCGCTTTGGTAGAGCCAGTCAGAAGCCGGATATTGATTCCTGTTTTTTCTAACAGTTCTTTGATCCCGTTATAGTGCTGCTGGGCAAGAATTTCCGTGGGCGCCATTAAACAGCTCTGAAAACCGTTGTCCATAGCAATAAGCATGGTAAGAAGAGCTACCATTGTTTTCCCGGAACCTACATCTCCCTGTAGAAGCCTGTTCATTTGAATCGGCCTTTTCATATCAATACGGATTTCCTTCAATACCCTTTTCTGGGCATTGGTAAGCTCAAAAGGAAGGTGATTTTCATAAAAATCATTGAAATGATCCCCAATAATAGGAAAGGGGTTACCATGAGACTGTGTTTTGTGATGAAGTTTTTTTAAACCATATC
Organism: Chryseobacterium sp.; assembly: GCA_030146295.1. Lineage (GTDB taxonomy): Bacteria > Bacteroidota > Bacteroidia > Flavobacteriales > Weeksellaceae > Chryseobacterium. Next base: position 2,897 of record JASLCD010000203.1, on the reverse strand, counting down.
CCAATTGAAAGAAGAATGACTCTTCAAATTTCAATCTGTAATCAGCTTTATCAAAATGCTCTTTATCCTTTGGGAAATGAACATTCAGAAAAGCGTGCTGTCTCGACATGAATTTAAAAGTTTTCATCAGGTATTCCGGAAAATTCTCTTCAATAAGATTAGGAATCTCTTTGCAGATATTTCTCAGTACATTCTGAAAAAATCTTTGACTTAATCCTCTCTTAGTCAGTTTTTCTGAACTCGGATAAATAGGTTTAAGTCTTGTATCTCCTTCTTTATTTTCTTCGGCCTCTATTTCCGGATGCGGCATAGAAAACTGACGGTTGAAAACATTGATCTTCCCAAAAATATAAACCTCTTTGTTGATAGGAAGCTGTTCTTTCAGCCATTTTGAATACTGAAACCATACCAGGTCCATACTGCCTGTTTCATCATTGAATTTTGCAGATAATCTTTTGGTCTTTCCGGTCTGGATTTCCTGTACATGGGTAATTTTTCCCCTCAATTGTATTTCCTGACTGCTTTCTTCCTGAAGCTGAGAAATTCTATAGATTTTACTTTTATCCAGATAGCGGATAGGATAGAAGTTCAGCATATCTTCAACTGTAGATAAGCCCAATACACTCTTAATGAGTTTAGCTCTTTCCGGACCTATTCCTTTTACGTATTCTATAGAGGTTTCGAGATTCATTTTCAGATTTCAGGATGCGGGTTTTGTATTTTTTGATCCTTATTTTTGGACAAAAGAAATAAAGCATCGAATTTCGGTAAAATAAAAAAGACTTCCAAAAAATTGGAAGTCTGTATGGTGAATTTTTAGAATTAAATCCGAAAATCAGGTTTTCGAAATTCTCAATTAATCTTTGATTTTAGATTTGAACTTTTTCTGATAATCTTCCCATTGTTCTCTGGTGCGGATTTTTTTAAATAAATCCTTGGAGATTAGTTCCAAATAGGGTTCAAGTTCTTTGGCAGACAATTCTCCCTGAAGAATAGTAATAGGATCACCATGTTCATCCAGAAATACAGTACTCGGAACTGCGCCTACGTTCATATACTGTGTAAATTCATGCAATGAGTTTTTACCTTTTTTATGGTCAGTATTAGGATTAGCGAATGTTCTTCCAAAGATCTCAATACTCTTCTTTTCTTCTGCATTAAACTTTACAGGATAGTAATTCTCATTTAAATTCTGAGAGATTACAGAATGTCCGTATGTTTTTTTGTCCATGATTTTGCATGGGCCGCACCAGTCTGCATAAAAATCAATCAGTATTTTTTTAGGGTTTTCCTTTTGGGCTTTTAGGGCTTCTTCAATGGTCATCCACTTTACCTGAGCAAAACTGAAATTTAATAAAAGTAAGAGAATTATGCTTAAAATTTTCTTCATATTGTGATATTTAGGTAAAAATAAGCATAATAACTTATTTTTTATTTTACATCCTGCATTAATTTTTTCACGAGTGATGAAAGCAAAATCAATACCACTCCTGCAACCAACGCATAAATACCCAGTGTTTTATATCCATCAGTATAGGCCAATAGTTTACTCATATTGGTATTTCCTGTATTGGCTTTGGATAGGCTGGCCCCAATTTTTCCGGCAGCAAACTGTCCGAATGCACTTGCCAAGAACCATAGTCCCATCATCATCCCAAACATTTTCTTAGGAGATAATTTTGTAATGATGGACATTCCAATTGGACCTAGACATAGCTCCCCGAAAGTAATGACAAGCCACGTAAATGTAAATAAGTTAAGTGAGGATTTTCCATCAGCACCTGCAAAGTACCTCAAACTATAGAATAAGAAGAACCCTGCTGCTAGGAATAAGAATCCAATCCCGAATTTGTTGATGGTATTAGGCTCAAGTCTTTTCTTGTTCAATCCAATCCAAGCTAACCCGATAAGGGGGCTAAAAACGATGATGAAAAAAGAATTCGCACTGTTGTTGATTACGTTTGGGTCCATACCAAATCCCAATAAACTGTGTACGAGGTTATCCTTTGCAAATAAAGATAATGATCCTCCACTCTGTTCATAGATGGAATTGAAAACAAAATACATGAAAATGAATACAAAAGCTGCAATCAATTTCTTTTGATAGGAAGAGGTCTGCTTTAAGGTTTCCATGATGAAATATCCCACGGCTGCAATACCAATCAGATACATGAAATAGTCTGTAAAGCTTGTATTCTTAACCATGATGAAAATAAGAGGCATGCTCAGCAATGCACCAATGTATACGAATACTTCACGTAAAGTTCTCTTTGATTTAGGAAGCAATTGTAATGGTGAATCACCAATAGGACCCAATGTCTTTCTCGTGGCAAAGAACGTGATCAAACCTAGTATCATTACAACAGCGGCAGCCAAGAAGCACCATGCCCAAGAATGGTATTTTCCAAGGTATACGCACAAAGCACCACCCAAAAGTCCACCAATATTGATTCCGGCGTAGAAAAGTCCATATCCGGCATCTCTTCTCGGGTCATCTTCCTTATAGAGTTCCCCTACCATGGAAGAGATATTAGGTTTGAAGAAACCGGTTCCTATGATGGAGCAAGTAATCCCGAAATAGAAGAAATCATGTGGAGAAAGGGCTATGATAAGATTCCCTATAGCCATGATGATCCCTCCAAAGACAAGGGATTTTTTAAAACCTAGAATCTTGTCGGCGAAAATACCTCCAATAAAGGTAAATGCATAGATGAAGGCCTGGATGGCTCCATATTGTAGATTGGCCTTTTCTTCCAAGAGCCCAAGTTTATCCACCATAAAAATGGTAAGAACTCCACGCATTCCGTAAAAACAGAAACGCTCCCACATTTCCACTGTGAATAAGGTCCAAAGCTGTTTTGGATATTTTCCTTTAAAATCTTGTATTTCTTCTAAAG
>JASLCD010000194.1 GCA_030146295.1 Chryseobacterium sp. | reverse complement strand
TTGAATCAATGATCTGTAAATCGTATAAAGCTCTTAATTTTTCTTCAACTGAAATATCGTTGGTTTTTGCCATATTTAAATGAAATAATTTACTGGGTTTGTTTTTTCAATAGATTTTGAAATTGCAAATGTACTAAATTTTTGTGACAAAATTTCAAATAATTGTTGACTAACAAATTGTTCTGATTCATAATGGCCTATATCGCAAATCAGCATTTTGGACTCTGCTAAAAAATAATCATGATATTTAAGATCTCCGGTAAGGTAAGCATCACATTTTCTGGCCGCTGCAGATCGTATTCCACTTGCTCCTGAGCCTCCTAAAACCCCTACTCTTTTGATTTTTTTATTGTTGAAGGAGGAATGTTTTATCACTTCCAGACCAAACTTTTCCTTTACAAACCCCAGAAATTCTTTTTCATCCATTTCCTCTTCCAGATCACCATACATTCCCAGTCCGGCATGATGGTTTTTATTATCCAGGCTGTACACCTGGTGAGCCACTTCTTCGTAAGGGTGTGCGGCTTTCATTGCCCCCACAATCTGGCCTTGCTTAAACCCTTCAAAAATCACAGAAATCATATCTTCATCTGCATTTTCGCGGACTCCCTGCTGTCCGGAGAACGGATCTGAACCTTCCACGGGTCTGAATGTTCCGTTCCCGTTCACTGTAAAACTGCACTCATCATAGAAACCGATATTTCCCGCTCCTGCCGAAAACATCGCTTCTTTTACCTTCCCGGAATACTCTTTCGGAACAAAAACCGTCAGCTGTTTTAAATTATTTTCTTTTGGCTGAAGAATTTTCATATTCTTCAATCCCAGTTGGCTGCATATCCCATAATTGACTCCAAAGAAATCATTATCAAACGCTGTATGAATTGCATAGATGGCCACTTTATTTTCAATAGCCTTTAAAACAGCTCTTTCTACATAGTTTTTTCCTGTTAAAGATTTGAGTCCGGAAAATATAATCGGATGAAAGCATACAATCAAATTACAGTTTCTTTCAATTGCTTCGTCTACGACACTTTCCAGGGCATCATGGCACACCAGAATCCCAGATACATCACGATCATAAACACCACACAACAACCCTACATTATCAAAATCTTCTGCCTGTCTGATACTTATTTCCTCTTCAATCTTTGCAATTACAGTTTTTAGCTTCATTACTTTATATTTTACAGTTACAGCGAAGATATTAATTTTACTAAAAATCCAAAGAATATTTCTGCTGCAATAAAAAAACCGGCTTTCATCGGCCGGTTACAATTGAATTTGATATAAAAAATAAATAGACTGTTAATCTTTGAAGAGCGATACTCTTGTGAAGGATTCTACGACCACACTACAGCTTATATCAGCTTCCATAAAAAGCTGATACCCTTTTCCAGGATCAAGACTCGCAGGATCGGCAATGGTATAGAAATAGAAGGTCAGAATGTTACCTGTACCACTTGAACCGCTTGGTACCAATTGGATAGAATTTATTTCAAAACCGGAATCAGGGTTTTTAAAAGTAGCTTTTACGGATCCTGAGGAATTGGACCCCGGGGTAATCGTAGCAATGACTCTCCAGACATGCACCTGCCCGTTAATTTCATTTTCTCTCCATTTGCCCGTAGCTGCAATATAAATATTGGATGTAACTCCCGGAAATGGAACTGTGGTTTCCGGCCAGCTGGTAGTAGGGCTTGCGGCAAAGACCAATGGCGTGGTATACAATACCTGCTGCCTTGGCCCATATCCGCTTCCTGCTGCACTGAGACTTAATGAAGGTTTTACATTTGCGTTTCCAGAATTTATTTTAACGACACCGTCGTTACCAGCCTGAGAAGATGTGGGAACAAAAAGCTGTCTCCAGAGGGTGCCATCCCAATACTGAAAGTTATTTGTTGTCGTATTAAAAATAAGTGTTCCTGCAGTAAGGTTAGCATTCACAACACCTGCAGGGGGGATTGTGGAAGCGTTATTATCCGCCAGGTAAGTATCCCGGTCAGTATCTGTAAGACGAGGAATGAGTATTCCTTTCTGGTTGGAGACTATATCCAGTACTGCAGCACCATTGGGTGTTGAAGTATTAATCCCAACCTGAGCATCTGAAAAACTGTTTATGAAAAACAGAACAAACAAGGTTAAAATTTTTCTCATGATATAAAGCTTTTGTAGGATAAAATTACAAACTTGAAACAATATTATGTTAAAAAAAATATTTTTATATGTCATATTTTATTCGTATTTTACTAATTATAACATATTGTAAATCATTAATTTAAATACACATAATTCACTTTTTAATGATGAAAATACTTTTAACATTTTGAATATTCTTTTAACAATCATATCTTTACCCTATACTCTATGGAAATTATTAACTTCGCTGTGAAATAAACTATATAAATGGAAAGAGAACATAATCTTGTTCCCGAAGACACTCTTTGGAAAAGATTCCTTTACCGGATAATTTATCGTTCCGATACCAGGCTCGGAAAACTGTTCGATATCATCCTATTATCTTTAATTCTTGCAAGTACCGCTATTATCATGATGGAAAGTGTACCTAAGCTTGATAAAAAGTTTCATTACACCTTTCTGATTCTGGAATGGGTGATATCCATTTTCTTCACACTTGAGTATTCTATGCGTATTACAGTGGTAAAGAATAAACGAAGCTATATTTTCAGTTTTTTCGGGATTATAGATTTTCTTGCTCTGGTTCCATTTTTCCTCAGCTTTTTTTTCCCTATTACTAAGTACTTTCTGATTTTCAGGATGCTGAGAATGTTGAGAGTTTTCAGAATTTTCAACTTGCTGGATTTCATGAATGACGGCTATCTTATTGTACGGGCTCTGAAAAACAGTTCAAGAAAAATTTACATTTTCCTTTTGTTCCTGATTATATTCTCGGTGATTGTAGGATCCCTGATGTTTATGGTGGAAGGTGGGCGCCAGGGGTTTGAAACCATACCGCAATCTATCTATTGGGCAGTTGTTACTGTAACTACCGTAGGATATGGTGATGTCTCTCCTATCACGCCTTTAGGAAAGTTCTTTGCGGTTATTCTGATGCTTGCCGGTTACTCCATTATTGCAGTACCTACCGGTATTGTAACAGCAGAAATGAGAAACAAGAGACAAAACCTGGAATTGATCTGTGAGCGTTGCGGTAATGACGATATTGATGATGATGCCAGGTATTGCAAGAAATGTGGCAAGAAATTAGCTTGATATTAGGTATAAGTAAAATTTATTCACCAAATACCTCAAAATCATGGACACAAAAAAGAAAAACAAACCGAATAGTTTAGTGATCATTCTTTTTGCACTGGTGGTGCTGATGATCGTCGTCTACTTTATATTAGCAATGTTCTTCCCTACTGTTTTTGACCTTATGAACAAAGGTGAGATACAACCGGTTCCTAATAAATAACGTGCAATAGGGAATCCGTAATGATTTGAAGTCACATGCAAAATAAAAGAAAGATGAGTGAAATATTTCACTCATCTTTCTTTTGACTATTAATTTTTCAAAGTAAATAACGGCGTAATAAAAAAAGGACGGATCATCAATGACCCGTCTCTTTCTTTTTATTTAAATGATTAATTATTTTTTTATGGCTTTAATGGTCTGCTTAGATCCGTCTTTCATTTCTAAAGTCACTAAGTAAACACCCTGCGTTAAGTCTCTTAAATGGATTGTAGATTCAGGGTTTGCAATAGTTTTCACTAATCTTCCTGTAGCATCTGTTACTGATACATTTTTCACGTTTTTCACATCAGAGATATTCAATACATCCGTAAATGGATTAGGATATACCCTGATACTGTTTTTCGTGGAAGAAACTTCAGATATTGCCAGGTTTGCATTGCTAATGCTAATATCATCAACATACAAATTATACTGGTCCGGATCTGAATAGGCATTAAATCCGAAGAAATACACTCCGGTAGTAGGAACTGTAAATGTTATAGATTCTGTATGAGCAGTTTCATCATTAATTGAAGGATAATCTGCTACAGAATTAGTCATTGCCGATGCAACTGGTGAAGTTCCGTAAGCTACTTTTAATTTTTCAATATAAGTAGATGAATTATTCCCATACTTATAGCTAATTGTATATTGTGTTCCTGCTGTAAGATTCAATCCTTGAGTAAAGAACCATGCATTAGCAGAGTTGGAAGAATTATAATGATATCTTAATACATTGGTAGTAAACCCTTGGCTATCAGAAGGTGGATCTGATGTTTCCCAGTTGTTCCCTGATCCCATATTGGTATTCATTGTACAGCCAGGAAGGTCCGGAGTTGTAACACCTTCAAAATCTACAAGATAAGGAAGATTCACACTTGAACACAGGGTAGTAAATGCAACAGAACTACTCCATGCACTTTTGCTGGTAGTACTGCACGCCGATCTCACCCACACATAATAAGGGGTAGAAGCCGCTAAACCAGGAATATTATAAGTAGTTGCTGTAACTCCTGTAAAGTTAGGTGTAGTTGTCGCTGTAGGTGCGGTATTGGTTGTACTGTAATAAATTTCATATCCACTTGCCGGTACTGGAGTGGCTGCTGTCCAGGAAACTGTAGCTCCCCCAACTGTAATGTTAGAAATAGCAAGAGCAGTCGGCTCACTACAAGCAGGTGCAACATCAATACTGATATCATCAACATATAATTGATTCATATTAGCATCAGAGTATGCCTGGAATCCTATATAATATACCCCTGTAGTAGTTGGTGTAAAGTTTACAAAAGTACTTGTTGCAGTACTGGTAACTACATTCGGGTGATCTGCCAATGTATTGGTCATTCCTGCACCTGTAGCTGAAGTTCCGTAGGCAACTTTTAATTTTTCAGCATATACGAAGCCTTCGGCATTTGCATATTTATATTTGACTCTGTAGGTAACTCCAGCAGTAAGGTTGATCCCATTAGTGAAAAACCAGGTATTGGCATTTTCGGCATAGTTGTATGAATATTGAAGGACATTCCCTGTGAATCCTTGAGCATCCAGATTCCCCGTTTTCCAGATATTTCCTGAACCATCGTTCACTACAGAAGTACAATTGGGAAGATCAGGAGTAGTCACACTTTCAAAATCCAGTGTATATGGTACACCTACAGCAACACAAGAGGTCATAAATGTTGCTGCTTGAGACCAGGCACTCTTATCTGAAGTACTGCATACAGAACGTACCCATACATTATAAGTTGTTGCCGGAGCGAGAGAAGGCAAATTAGCCGTTACCGTATTACTTGTTCCAGAAGCTACGGTAGCAGCTGTAGGATATGTACTGGATGTTGAATAATAATACTCATAACCGCTCCCTGGAGCAGAAGCAGGAGCCGTCCATGCAACCTGGGCCGTATTTGTTGTAACAGCTGATACCGTTATATCGGTTGGAGCAAAACAGGTTGGTACTGCCCCTATTACAACTGTATAATCATGTGCTTCTCCATATCCATCTACGTTACAAGGAATAGGTTGGCTGGAGAATCTATCTGCAACCCTCATTCTGTAAGTGCCGGGAGTAACTGTTGAAGGAATTGTGATAGCTCCTGAAGTGATATTGTTTGCTCCCACAAGTGTACTACTTGCTGAAGCCACAAGCTCGGGAGCTGCATCATCAAAAGTTCCGTCATTATTAAAATCTATCCAGATCCGTACATTCTGACTTCCATAATCGTGTTTAACGCTAAAATTATAGTTTAAACCGGCATTCATATTGATTGTCATAGAAGTAAAATCTCCATATGAATCAACAGAACAGCCTGTATTTTGGTGATCAAATCCGGCAGTCGGAATTGTAAAAGTATCTATCATATCTCCTCCACTGCACCCACTGGCAAACGCAGGTGTACAGTAAGTCTGCGCGGAGGATAAAAAGCCAGTCATTAAAAAACCAACAAGTAAAATATTTTTCATATAAAACAGTATTAATAACTCAAATCTAGTGAAAATCAGTAATAAAAAAAATATTTTTTTCGTTATTTCACAACAAATAAAACTTTTCTTTCAACAGAAGACAATTGCGATCATAAAAAGAGAGACTACTCAAGTTGAGCAGCCTCTCTTTTCTATTTTTTTAAAGAATTATTTATCTTTTAATTGCCTTCACAGCCTGTTTAGATCCGTCTTTCATATTCAGTACTACCAAATACATTCCTTCTTTCAGGTCTCTCAACTGAAGAACTGATGAAGGATTTTCAATGGTCTTCACAAGTCTTCCTGCAACATCAAGAATTGAAACAGATTGTACTTTAGAAACATCTGAAATAGTCAACGTATCAATAAATGGATTAGGATACACTTTAAGCTTGTTGTCTTTCACAGCAGCTTCAGAAGTTGCCAAATTAGGATTTTGTTTTATTTCAACATTATCTAAAAGAACATCATCATAGAAATATCCATTTCCACTTACGTTTTTATCTACCGTAAATCTTACCTGGATAGTAGCCCCAATGTAAGAAGCAGCTAAAGGAACAGCAACTGTTCTCCATTGATTTAAGTTTGTATTATCACTAAAGATAGCTACCCATCCATTTCCGTCGTTTACCTCTACCGTAAGTTTATTATTATCGTAAGTAGAAGGGCTTACAGTTGTTGATGTAGATGTTGAATGATTTTTAAACCAATCAAAAGAAACAATCGGCGCCGTTAATCCCGTTAAATTCACAGAAGGAGTAATCAATTGTACAGTATTCGTACCTGCTCCCGAATATGGTGAGCTTGCATCTACCCATGCATATGTACCTGCTGCTTTTTGGTTATTAGCCGGGCTAGCACCATAATCTGCACTTCCTGAGAACTTCCAGAAAAGAGTCGCATCTGTGGTTGTTGCTGTAGGATTCACATTATTCCAGCAGTTTGGCACTACTCCGTTATCAAAATTCTGACTAAAAGGAGCCATCACTGTACCACAAAGTGTATTGAAAACTGCAGGCCCAACCCAAGGGCTCTTATCACTTGAGCTGCAAACTGATCTTACCCAAACATAATAAGTACTGCTTGGAGCCAGTCCGGATAAAGGAGCTGAAGTAGTACTGCTTGTTCCACTAGCTGTTGTAGCGGCAGTAGGAACAGCACTGCTTGTAGTGTAATAATATTCGTATCCATTAGCAGGTGTTGACGTTGGCGCTGTCCAGGATAGATCTGCTGTAGAAACTGTAGGATTGGCTATTATAGGAGAAGCTGGTTCCTGACATGTTGGTATAGCTTCTACCACAAAGTCATCAACGTGGAAGTCAATATCCGGAGTATTGGAGCTTGTTGTTGCAACAAAAGCAATTTTAATATTCCCAGAATACCCGGCAAGATTTATTATTTCTGTTTGCCCTGTATTAGAATAAGTTGCTGCTCCTGTATAAGTTTTTATAACGTTCGTATTACTCCATGTCGTACCACCATCTGTGGAGACTATAACTCTCACCTGATGAGTTCCTAATGTTGTTTGCGAAGTACTTCCCAGATAACTGGTAACAGCCATTTTATACTTCATTCTGAACATACCAGGGGTAGCTCCAAGATTAATCGGTTGAGAAATCAACCAATCTCCTGTATTAGTTCCATATAAGTTGATTCTTACAGCTGCATTAGATCCTGCATTGGCAAAACCTGCCTCAGCAGCCCATTTGCTTGATCCGTATGTTAGCGTAGATGAAGCTGTAACATCTCCTTTAGCCACGGACCAACACAATGGAGTGAATGTGGTAAAGCTTTGCGAAGCTGTTGGAGCATTTTCTGGTGAACAAATCGTTGTAAAATTACGCTCACTACAAGAAGTAGAAGTACTTGTAGGTGTATAAGCGTTAACTGTATAGTAATATTTTGTTGAGTAGTTTAATGGACTAGGAAGTGTATAAGTTACCACATTTCCCAAATCAACATTATTCATTACATCGGTTCCACCTGCTGTAGTACCGATAGACAATTTATATCCTGTCGCATCTGTTACAGCCCCCCATGTTATTGTTGGGGTTAAAGAAGCTCCTGTTGCAGATGATGAAGGTGCACTTACAGTAGGGCAGCCAATATTTTTAGTGGTGAATGATACCGAGGTACATCCGCTAGCTGTTCCGTTGCTGTTGGTTGGCAGTATTGTAGCATAATAGGTGGTATTATATAATAGCTGATTTGCTGCCGGAAGCGTATAGGTAAGTACGTTTCCTACATCTGCACCATTGATTACATTTGTTCCCCCTGATGTAGTTCCAAGATTCAGCTTATAAGAAGTTGCTCCTGCTACAGCATTCCATTTGATATTAGGCGTTACCGATACACCTGTTGCTGCATTAGCTGGTGTAGTAATTACGGTACAATCCGGAATTGTAATGGCAGAAATTTTAACATTATCTACGTAGATATCATCACTTCCGTTATCACCTTTAGCCAAGAATCTTACGATTGCATTAGGGCTTGACGACCCTAAGTCTATAAAGTTAGATGTCCATGAAGCTGAAACTCCTAAAGCAGAACCTACATCTGTAAATGTGTTTCCGCCATCAGTAGATAGCTGGATCTTTAAAACATCGGTGCCGGAAGGGTTGATATAGTCAAAACTCAAGTATCTGCTCCCTGAACCTGAAGACAGATTAACGTATAAGTCCATGTAGCCTGAAGCATACTGGCAGTTATACGAGTGAAAACGGGCTGCTGGCGCTACTGCAGGAGTACCGACTGTAGAAGATCCGCTGGAACCCGTCCATCCTGAAGCAGAAGTAAACCCTGTTGTTGTAATATCACTTTGTCTCCATGAATTATCTCCTCTGGCCGGCCACGTTCTCCAATAATTGGCATTAGGAAGATCTAAAGTGGAATTTCCGTCTGCCCAGGTACTGAAGTTCTCTGTAAAAGGCAAAGTAGCATAGGTCGCAGGTGGAGTCTGCCATGTTCCCGGCGTATAGGTAAATGTAAGTCCCGAAGCAGGAACTGTTGTTCCGTTTGTAGTTCCTAAAGTTGCCGTTGAGCTGTTTGAACTTCCTACAGCAAGAGAAGTCCAGTTTGTTCCTGTCAAATTGTGAACATCAGAACTTTCTGATCCTCTAATCCCTACCTGAGCTGTAAGGGTTGCAGTTCCTGAAACACAGTTTCCATAAACAATAGCGATTGTTTTGGTTGTAAGATCTAATTGAATCTGGAAATTAAGAAGCTGTGCTGCGGAAGCGCTATTACCCTGTACGTCTGTAAATTGCACAATAAACTTAGAACCAACAGTTTCGTAGGCAATTTCAGAGGTTGTAGTATTAGCATGACGAAGATTTACTGCAAAGCCTGCAAAAGCTCCATCATAGGTAGTTGGGGAAATATCGGTAGATAGTCCTGTGTAAGTGGTATTGGAAGCAGGCACCCCGAATGTAATAAAACCATTGTTACTGATATAAACAGAATTATACTTCTGATTGTTATAAGTAAAAAAACCTGGTAAAGGAATAGCTCCTGATACCAAATCCGTTCCTATTGTTGCACCAGACTGCCATATTGTTCGGCTTGCAGATAACGGTGTATACGTACCGGAAGACTGAGCAAAGCCATATCCGTTATTCGTATTGGGGGTGGTAAGCTGAGGCGGACCAACCTGTGCGGACACGCAGTAATAAAACGCTGTCAGACACGATAGTAATAATCTCTTCATAAATAGTAATAATAAAAAAGTTAGGGCGATAAATGTATAAATATTATTTCAAATATTAAAAATTATCATAAAATTTTAATAAAAAACAAATAAAAACACCCTAAAAATCAAATAAAATTAAATATTTGTTTAAATTAAATATTTATTTCGCAATCTATTGAATAAAGTTTAATCAGCTAATATTCAATTACTTAAAATAGTACACCATTGAAATAGACTGCAGAAAATTTTTCTATTTAACATAAAAATACATTTAAAAATTTTCATAAATATCTATAATATATAAACAAAAAAAAGAGTGGCTTTTGGCCACTCTCTATGTTATTATTTCCTTTTTCTTAGTTCAAATAAAACTCATATTTGTTAAGAAGCTGAATTTCTTTAATCAAATCTCCAGTCAGGTCTACTGAATGTTTCATAGACTGTACTTCAATATGGGAATCATCTTCAAGGTTTTTGATAAAGAATTTCAGTTTTTGATTTCCTTTATTTCTATCCAGAACTGTCCTGAAAAAATCCAGATCTTCGGGTCTTACGTCCATAACGTCCATGACCAAAGATATACTTTTTGCAAATCGCTCAAATGCTTCCTGAAGCTCTATCACATCATTTACATTCACAAAGACTCTGCCGTCTTTCACCTGTGCAAATTTTATTTTGAAAATAACAAATCTCTGAACTTCCAGCTTTTCCTTCAGTTTCATATAATCTCTGTCTCCCAATCTGAATGAGTACGAACCCGAATAATCCTCCAAAGTAACAAAAGCTACTTTTTCGCCGCTTCTGAACCCGTCTTTTACTACATACTCCGTAATCAGACCTGCCACAGTATATTCTTTTCCGCCGCCACCGTTTTCTCTTTCTTTCTGCAAGGTCTTCCAGTCTTTTTTCTTTTCTTCAAAAAGTTCTTCCTGTTTATTTGCAAAAGCCTGTTCTTTATAGGCATCCACTTCATCAAGATTCAGAAAATGAAACACTCCTTTCGGTTCAGCTTTTTTGGTAACTTCTTCTATAACTTCCTCCTCTTCACCGGCAACGATGTCGTCAGAAACAATTTCTATAAGATCAGCAACCTCATCAATAGAATCTTTTTCCAGAATAGGAGCTTCATCTGTAACTATTTTTTCCTCATCCTTCTCCAACACAGATTTTTTGGAAAGCTGCCCCTGCATAAACTGATATTGATATTTAAATTCATCCAGCGGATGAGCAGAAAGATAAAATCCGATTGTTTCTTTTTCTTTATTAAGCTTATGCATATTTGGCCATTCAGGACACGGTGCCAATTTCGGCTGTTCAATCTGAACTTCTTCTGCAAAATCAGCAAAAAGAGAATGCTCCATCTCATTTTTACTTTCCTGAAAGCTTTGGCCATATCTGATCAATCTTTCCAGATTCGTTTTCCCAGCCATATCAATATCAAAATACTGACCTCTGTGGAAAGAATCCAGTTCATCAAAACCTCCAGCCAACACTAAACTTTCCGCTACTCTTTTATTCATTTGCGAAGGCAGAATTCTTTCAAAAAAATCATAGATATTTTTAAATCTTCCGTTCGCTCTTTCACGTGTAATTGCTTCACTAGGACCTTCCCCAATACCTTTGATTGCACCGAGACCAAAACGAATCTGTCCTTTCTCATTTACAGAGAATTTGTATTGGGATTCATTCACATCCGGTCCCAAAACATCCACGCCCATACTTTTACAATCCTCCATAAACATGGTAATTGAATCTGTATTGTTAATGTTATTACTCATTACACTCGCCATATACTCTGCAGGATAGTTGGCTTTCAGATATGCTGTCTGGTAAGCAATAAATGCGTAGCAAGTGGAGTGAGATTTGTTGAAGGCATATTCTGCAAAGGCTTTCCAGTCATTCCAGATTTTCTCCAGTCTTTCTTCATTCAGGTTGTTCTTTCTTCCGCCTTCAATGAATTTCGGGTACATTTTATTAAGGACATCAATCTGCTTTTTACCCATCGCTTTTCTCAAAGTATCGGCTTCACCTTTGGTAAAATTGGCTAATTTCTGGGACAAAAGCATTACCTGCTCCTGATAAACGGTAATCCCGTAGGTTTCTTTTAAGTATTCTTCTGTTTCGGGTAAATCATAAACAATCTCTTCAATTCCGTGCTTTCTATTAATAAAGTTGGGAATATATTTGATCGGACCCGGACGGTACAAGGCGTTCATGGCAATAAGGTCGGCAAAAACCGTTGGCTTAAGCTCCCTCATGTATTTTTGCATTCCGGGACTTTCATACTGGAAAATCCCTACTGTTCTTCCCTCTTTAAATAACTGATACGTCTTCGCATCATCAAGTGGAATGAGATCCGGATCAATATCTAATCCATATCTGGCTTTTACCAGTTTCAGGGCATCTTTAATGATCGTCAAAGTTCTCAACCCCAGGAAGTCCATCTTCAGAAGACCTGCACTTTCCGCTACAGAGTTATCAAACTGTGAAACAAGAATATCGGCATCTTTTGCAGCGATTGTCACTGGCACAAGATTACTTACATCTTCAGGTGTAATAATCACCCCGCAGGCATGAATCCCTGTATTTCTGATACAGCCTTCCATTTTCTTCGCACTTGCAAGCACATCATGGCGGGCATCATCCGGACTATTCAGAACATATCTCATTTCATCAACAAGCATTTGTTCTTCGGGCTTTAGCTTATCATATTTAGATAAAGCTTTTGCAATGTTCATCCCCGGACTTGGCGGAATTAATTTTGCAATATTATTGGTATCGGGAATAGGCACATCTAATACTCTTCCTGCGTCTTTAATTGCAGATTTCCCTCCCAAAACGGAGTACGTAATAATCTGTGCTACCTGATTTTTACCATATTTCTCAACTACCCATTTGATGATTTTATCACGTCCCTCATCATCAAAGTCAATATCGATATCCGGCATGGAAACCCTTTCCGGATTCAGAAACCGCTCAAAAAGCAAATCATATTTAATAGGATCAACATTGGTAATTCCTGTGCAATATGCTACGGCAGAACCTGCCGCAGAACCACGTCCCGGCCCAACCCAGACACCCATTTTTCTTGCTTCATTACAAAAGTCCTGCACAATCAGGAAATAACCGGGATATCCTGTATTGGCCACTACCTCCAGCTCAAAATCTAAGCGTTCTTTAATTTCGTCTGTTATTCCGGTATCTGCATATCTAATTTTCGCTCCTTCATAGGTTAAATGCGTCAAATATGCCATTTCACCACGTTTCCCTCCATCAATATCATCTTCAGCATGAATAAATTCTTCCGGAATATCAAATTTCGGAAGTAAAACGTCTCTTTTTAAAGTATAAGGTTTGAATTTGGCTGTAAATTCTTCATATGCATCAAATGCATCAGGATACGCTAAAAAAGCTTCTTTTATCTCGTCAGAATTTTTGATGTAATATTCCCCCGTAGCTAGTCCCCTTCTTTTTCCAAAACCTTTTCCGACAGGAGTTGTCAATTTTTCTCCGTCTTTGATACAGCTTACAATATCCTGAATATTAGAATCGTCTTTATCGGTATAAAAAGTTTCGTTCTGGGCTAAAATTTTAACATTATATTTATCTGCAAAATGCAGTAAAACATCATTTAAGTGCTCTTCTTCAGGCAATTTATGATTCTGAATCTGAACATAAAAATCATCTTCAAAAGTATCTTTCCACCATTTGAAAAGCTCCTCCCCTTTTTGCTCACCGGTATTTAAGATCGCATCGGGAATATCTCCCAGAATTCCGGAAGTCAGAGCAATTAAGCCCTCTTTATATTCAGCAATCAATTCACGGCTAATCCTTGGTACTCCAAAATAAAATCCTTTTAGAAAACCAATACTTGAGAGTTTTGCTAAGTTTTTATATCCTTCAAAATCTTTCGCCAGCAAAACCACCTGTGTTCTTCTGTCGGGATCATCCTTCGTAAACTGCTTCTGTTCGTATCGGTCTGAAATATAAAACTCGCAACCCACCACAGGGATTAAAGGATCTGAAACAGGTTCCGGCTCATTAAATTCTTCACCGTTTTCCTCAGCCTCCTGCTTTTTAGCTATATATTCTTTATATTTTTTTGCGCGGTCACCGTTGGCACCTTCTACTGCTGAAACGAATTTAAAGGCTCCCATCATATTCCCTAGATCGACCATACCAACAGCCGGGAAATTTTCATCAGTAGCTTTTTTTATTAAATCATTGATGCTTGAGGTAGCCATAAGCGTAGAGAATACACTATGGTTATCAAAATTGAAATATTTCCCCAGATCAATCTCATCAACGCTTCCGAAATCCTGCTGCTTTTTCTTATTATTGAAATCTGCAACCTGCCTTCTGATAACAATACTAAAGGGCTTAATCGGGTCCGGATAAAGCTTTTTGAAATAAGCTAACTGGTCTTCCGAAGTCTTTAAAACCTCAGCCGGAATAATCCCGATCCTCATCATTTCGAAGAAAACCTGAGCTGTTGCATTTACATCGGCTGCTGCGTTGTGCGCTTCATCGAACTTATGACCATATAATTTTTCGTACAGTTCTTCCAGCTTCGGAGATTTGTATCTTCCTCCACGACCTCCTCCAAGTTTACAATAATCGGTACCCAAAATCATGGTATCGGCTCTGGGTTTCTCCTGAAGGTTGTCTTTTATATTTTTCCGGTAAAATTCTGCTCCTACAATATTGTAATCGAATTCCACATTGTGTCCGGAAACCACTCTTACTCTATCTAAGACCTGTGCAAACTCATTTAAAATTTCTTCAAGGTCACGGCCTTCTTCATTGGCAATTTTCGTTGTAATCCCATGGATACGGGCTGCGTTGAAGGGAATGTCATACCCTTCAGGTTTTATTATATAATCCTGATTTTCAATCAAGTTCCCATCATCATCATGTAACTGCCATGCAATCTGAACCATTCTTGGCCAGTTATCCGAATCTGAAAGCGGAGCGTTGAAATTTTTAGGTAAACCGGTTGTTTCTGTGTCAAAAATTAAATACATATAATTTTCTAACTTTTTTATAAAAAAGAGAATGTAAA
>JASLCD010000126.1 GCA_030146295.1 Chryseobacterium sp. | reverse complement strand
TTCGTTACCAATTTTTACAATTTCAGAACCGATCAGGTTCGCTGCTAATTTTGAAACTTTCACTTTTTTCTTATTTTAAATTTATATTTTCACTCTCCATTGATCTTCTCATATATTTGATCTACGGGCATTTGTGCATCAAAAAGCGCTATTGCTTCTTTTGCTTTTTTTGCCGTATGGGAATTCGGATATTTTTTGATTAACCTGCTGAATTCCGTTCTGTTTTCATCGTTTAGTTTTCCGGTTCCTTTGTCCATATCTCTTTCGAAGGTGGGGGTATTATCCATCCCTAAAAGATAATCAGACAAATACATTTTATAATCCTGCTTTACAGCCTCTATAAGATTGCTTTTAGGATATTTGTTCATAAAGTTTTCCCAGAACATGAGCCTGTCTCCCAGTTGTTCCCAGGTAATGATTAACCCAGCATCTGCCGCATAATTGGATTCACTTTCTTTATCAGTCTTTGAAATATAGGCTTCATAATCCGGAGTCAGTTTATTTTTAAAAAGAGAAGAATAATATCCCGGAATGGTCCATATTTCGGTGATACCTTCTCCTACTTCTCTGAATTCAAGGCCTGCTTTTTTCAGTTCTGAGGCTATTTTTTTAACGTTATCCGGAAAATTGTACTGATCTTTCTCGTAATTATAATAATTTACATATTTATCCAGAACATCAGTATGAAGATTCATCAGACATTCTGTATACTTTCCTCTTATTTTTAAATAATCTTCGTATACTCTGTCATTCTGTTCCGGGCTGTTTCCAGCCATTTCTTTTTCGATTTTGGTACGGTACCATTGAAGTGATGTGATATAATCCTCCGTTGTATGAGTGGGAGAACATGCTGTATCTATCGGTTTATACTGATCTTCTTTGGTTTCTGTTGTAGCAATCGAATCATTGGCTGTTTTTTCATCTGAAACTGCAGTTTCCTTTTTACAGGAAACTACGGCTGCAGACAGTAAGCATACTGCTATTATTTTTTTGATCATCTGCTGTTTTTTCGGAAAAATTAATCCAGTTTCAAATCTGTTTTAACGGCTCCGATTTTAGCTTCCAATGATTTTAATTTATCTCTGAAATCTGCTTCTGAAGAGATGGAATCTTTTACAGAAACATAAAACTTAATTTTTGGCTCTGTTCCGGAAGGTCTCACGCATACTTTTGTTCCATCTTGTGTATAATAGATCAATACGTTAGACTTCGGAATATCGTTCATTACTTTTTTCTCATTGGTAGAAATGGTAAGACTCGTCTGTTCTTTGAAGTCCTTTACTTCTTCCACTAATGAGCCAGCCAGTTCTTTTGGAGGGTTCTCACGGAAGTCTTTCATCATATTCTGAATCTCTTCAGCACCTTCTTTTCCTTTTCTTACAATATTGATTAATCCTTCATAATACATTCCAAGATCTTCATAGATCTCGATCATGTACTGATACATTGTTCTTCCGTTGGCTTTACACCAGGCTGCAATTTCGCATGCTAAAAGGATGCTTCCACAAGAGTCTTTATCACGAACAAAATCTCCTGTCATAAATCCGAAACTTTCTTCCCCTCCACATACAAATTTCTGTGTTCCTTCTGCTTCACGGATCATTTTTCCGATCCACTTGAATCCGGTAAGACCTACTTTACATTCTACTCCGAATTTCTGAGCAATATCAAAGAAAATATCTGATGTTACGATCGTAGAGCCAATAAATTCTTTTCCGGTAATTCTTCCCTGTTTTCTCCATTCGTTCAGGATATAATAAGTCAGAATGGTATTGGTTTGATTTCCATTCAACAGCTGCATTTCCCCATCAAGGTTTCTTACGGCAATACCCAGTCTGTCTCCATCAGGGTCTGTTCCGATCACGATATCTGCATTGGTAATTCTTGCCAGATCCATAGCCATTTCCAGCGCTGCAGGTTCTTCCGGATTTGGAGAGTCTACGGTAGGGAAATTTCCGCTTGGGATCATCTGCTCTCTTACAAGATCTACCTTTTTGAATCCTGCTTTTTCAAGAGCTTTAGGAATAGTTGTATAGGTTGTTCCGTGGATAGAGGTGAAAACAATATTTAAATTTTCTTTTCCAACATTCTGATAAGTAGAGTTTTCGAGACAGGCATCAATATACACATCATCCTGCTCTTCTCCGATCCACTCGATCAGATCATCATTTCCGTTGAATTTAATTTCTTCAAATTTTACAGAATATACTTCATTGATAATGGCTTCATCATTAGGGGGAACAATCTGTGCTCCGTCATTCCAGTATACTTTATAACCGTTGTATTCCGGCGGGTTGTGAGAAGCTGTCAATACAATTCCTCCGTTACATTTTTTATCACGAACGGTGAAAGACAATTCAGGTGTTGGTCTGTGATCTTTGAAAAGCAATACTTTGATTCCGTTGGCTGTCAAGACATCTGCTACCAGCTTTCCGAATTCTTTTGAGTTGTTACGAACATCATAAGCGATGGCTACTTTGATCTCTTCTCCTTTAAACTGCTCCAGCATATAATTTGCCAATCCCTGGGTAGCCTGTCCTAATGTATATTTATTCAAGCGGTTGGTTCCTACTCCCATTATTCCACGCATACCTCCTGTCCCGAATTCAAGTTCTCTGTAGAAAGAATCTTCCAGATCCGGGGAATTGCTGTCAATTAGTGATTGTACGGCATCTCTCGTTTCTTTATCGAAGGTATCACTTAACCAAAGTTTCGCTTTTTCTAATGTATTCATATTTATGTCTAAGTTTTTTTAAGCCTGAAGAAAGAAGCTGGAGTCTGCCCGGTTTCAAAATTCATGCTGTATTGTGTTTATTCTATTTTTTATGTTGGAAGGAAATTTTACTATGGAAATAAGAGTTGCAAAATATGACTATCACTCTCATCTTCCAGCTTCTGGCTTCCGTCCGGAATTACTCTAATTTTTTATTCTCAACTTTCGTTGTTTTATCAATTTTAAATGCTCTGATTGGGTCGTTATAATAGACAAATTTTGCGGTGTTCTGAATATTTCCTTTCAAGGAATCTTTTACATTTACTTCTGCATAATTCCCGTTTTTAGAATCAATATTCAGATTGGTAATTTTCCAGTACGGAGCAATTAAACTTGCTGTATCTGAAATCTTTATAACGGCATCTTTGGACAATCCCAGGAAATTGGCTCGGCTTCTGTTATGCATTTCCACTTCTGCTCTTCTGGTGTTTACAGACCCCATGAAACTTGCATTATTTTTCATATTAAGTCTGAAATTATCCGTCTTTATTTCACTTGAAATATTCACTTCCACAGAATCAGAAATGGCTACTTTTTCCAGGTTATATTTTGAATAAATCGTCACATTATAAAAATCTACGCCTTTTGTACCTCTTTTTTCTTTGATGAAAAGGGTTTTGTCTTTTACATCCACATCCAGATTGCCAGCAACATTCGGATAGGTTTCTATTTCTACAAAATTCTTAGGTCCTTTGGCATAAAATACACGGAATTTCCCTTCCAGATCAAGGTTTACAAATTCCGGAACATCCACATCTTTCTTTTCAATATTCCCTTTTGGAGAAACTTTTCCGCAGGAAACTACTGCCAACAGCATCAATGTGTATACAACTTTTTTCATATTTAATTTTAAATATTCTTTAATATAAATCGTAACGATCTTTACTGAAAATCTCTGGAAGTTTTTTTCATATCTCTCACAGGACTTTCAATATTCTCTTGAACAAAAATAGGATTAAAATTTCTAAAAATCTTTGTCTTTTGACAATAAAATACCTGATAATTTTCAATTTTTTGCTTTTCAGAAAAGGACTATTTCTTATTCTCTCCTTCTTTCACTTTTTTATAAAACCAGGTTTTAGGACTTCCTGCCATTGAAAATAAAAGCAGATACTCTTCAGTGATATGTGAAATTTTCATAGATGTTATATTTTCAGCATCACTGTACTTCATGTGTAACAGATTATTTTCTTTCTGAAAAGTTCCTCTATTCCCCATTGAACTGAAAGTTTTATCCCGATAAAATGTCAGAATTCCTGTTCCCTACCGGGAATGGTTTGTTTTAGTTTTTATTGTATCCAGATCAAAGATTTCGCCGTCATAGATATCAATAAATTCCCAGGAACCGGAAAGCTTGTTGGATGAGCAGGAAACCGTTAAAAACAAAAGGGAATATAAAAGAATAGATTGAAGTCTGAACATGGAGGGTAAAAGTTTTTATAAAATTACAAAAAGCACCCTAAAAATAGAGTGCTTTTCGTTATATTTCATTCTTACTATCTGTAAGAATTGATGATCGATCACAGTTTTTCTATGGGTAACTATTTTCAATAGAAGCACCATAAATGGTTAAAGTCAAAAGGACTGCAACAATAATTACCCCAATAATTAAGGGTTTCCAAATTGCTTTTTTCGGGTACTTTTCTTCATCCGGAAAATATTTCGGCATAAGATAGTAAGAGAGCAAACATCCTCCACCAAGACCACATAAATAAGCCAATGAACTTTTAGGGTTATCCGGAATATTAACAATAATCCCCGTGATAATCGTTAACAAAACAGAAACTGCCAGCACTATATATGCTTCTTTCTTTTTGTTAACATCTACTAAATTCTGGTATAACAGAATCCCCCCAAAAAGAGCAGAAAGAAAGATAGAAAATCCTAAAATGGCTTTTTTAGAATAAATTTTTGGCAGCTTTTCTTCCATTATATTACTTCATCAATGTTATAATTCTTGTGTTCGCGGTTTGTTCTGATAATCATTTCCCCTAAGAATCCTGCTACAAACAGAAGACTTCCCATGATCATCATTGTTAATGCAATAAAGAACCAAGGATTATTGGTAATTAAATGTCCGTAAATTCCTCTTGCCACATCAATCAGCTTGGAAATCCCCAACCAAAGTGCTGAGAGGAAACCAACAATAAACATTAAGGTTCCTACTGCTCCGAAGAAATGCATTGGCCTTCCTCCAAAGCGGCTTACAAACCAAAGGGTTATAAGATCCAGAAATCCTCTTACAAATCTTTCTGTACCAAATTTTGAAGTTCCGTAAGGTCTTGCCTGATGCTGCACTTCTTTTTCTGTAATTCTTCTGAAACCAGCATTAGCTGCCAGTACCGGAATATAGCGGTGCATATCTCCATATACATCTACGGATTTTACAACCTGCTTTTTGTAGGCTTTCAAACCACAGTTGAAGTCATGAAGATAAACTCCTGAAACTTTTCTTGCTGCTGCATTGAATAGTTTTGACGGAATATTTTTCGTCATCACATTGTCAAAACGCTTCTTTTTCCAACCGGAAACGATATCGTAATTATCATGGAGTACCATATTGTACAGTTCCGGAATTTCTTCAGGAAAATCCTGCAAGTCGGCATCCATAGTAATCACTACATCTCCGTTTGTTCTTTCAAAGGCTGCATGAAGAGCCTGTGATTTTCCGTAATTTCTGGAAAATTTAATAGCGTGGATCTGAGGATGCTGTACTTTCATATTCTCAATAATACTCCACGACAAATCCGTACTTCCATCGTCTACAAACCAGATTTCATAAGATAAATTGCTGGTTGTGCATACTTTATCAATTCTTGAAAAAAGCTCTTCCAAAGAGTCTTCTTCGTTCAGTAACGGAATAACTATAGATAAATTCATTTAATTTTAATAAAAATTAGGCTTGATTTGTTTCTTCGGGTTGATGTACTGTTCTTGTTCTGAAAAACGCTCCGAAAAACACCGACAAAACTACGTAAAATATAAGAATTGCGGCGAAGTATCCTGAAAAATGACTTGCGGTAAGCATATCTTTTCCTTTAACGGCTTCCGGAGTGAAGCTTTGTAGCCTTTCTGTGTACTTCTGATCCAGCTCATCAATGTCCTTCTGATGCTTCAGAATTTTTCTGGCAGAGGTATATTCAGTATCCAGTTCTGATTTTTGTCTCTGAACATATTGGTAGTTCAACAGCTTTTTTGCTGCCGGATCCACAAAGTTTAAAAAGGCATAAATACTGAAGATGGAAAGAATCCCTCCGATGAACATCGGAACGAATGCTCTTTTGAAAGCTTCCTTAAATTTTACTACTCTATGGTTGTTCCAGAAGGATTTCACAGACCAGAAAGCAGCTCCGGCATACAAAAGAGGCAGAACAAAAGCATTGGCTTTCAGAGAGATATCAAAATAATTGATTCCTGAAAAAAAAGTATACACTACAAAGAAAACGATCATTGTAGCGATAAAAAGTATAATTCCTAATGTTGTGGGACTTTTCGTCATATCTAAATTTTTTGAAAATTTTTGAAAAATTATTAACCTGAATTTCAGCAATCTATCTCTATCAGCTTATTTTTTCAATTAATTTTCTGTAATAATGTTTTGAAGTTTATAAAATATTCCTACCTTTGCAACGGCAAGTCCTAAA
>JASLCD010000109.1 GCA_030146295.1 Chryseobacterium sp. | reverse complement strand
GTTTTAAGATATGCTCTTCTTTCATCTGCTCCGGAAACAAAGGATAACAACTTTACATGGAAGGATTTCCAGACTAAGAATAATTCTGAATTAGCTAATATTTTTGGTAACTTCATTAATCGTGTTGCAGTATTAATTAACAAAAACTTTGAAGGAAAAGTTCCTGAAGGAGATGTTAATGCACCAGAATTAGAAGAAATCAGCAAAAGAGCTGTGGAAATCAGAAACTCTCTTGAAAACTATGAATTCAGAAATGCCTTAACAGCATTTATGAATCTTGCAAGATTTGGAAATCAATACTTGCAGAATGAAGAGCCTTGGAAAACGGTTAAAAATGACATTGAGAAAACCAAAAATACATTATTTATTGGAGCTCAAATTTCAGTTGCACTAGCAAATTTAGCTGAACCATTTTTACCTTTTACTGCACAAAAATTATATGAAATTTTTAATGTAGAACAAAAAACATGGTCTGAAGTTGAGAATTCAAAAGTATTAATTGAAGCTGGTCATTCAATAATGGCTAATGCTCCAATTTTATTCTCTCAAATTTCAGATGATGTAATCGAAGCTCAAATCCAAAAGCTGGAAAACACAAAACAAAACAATAAAAAAACAAACCCTAACGCAAACCCTATGAAAGAGGAGATCACATTTGATGACTTTACTAAAATAGACCTTAGAACAGCAACTATTACAGAAGCTGAAAAAGTAGAAAAAGCAGATAAATTATTAAAGCTTACTGTAGATACAGGAGTAGATGTAAGAACTGTTGTTTCCGGTATTGCAGAAAGTTTCACTCCTGAAGAATTAATCGGGAAGCAGGTAATGATCCTTCTGAACCTTGCTCCAAGAAAGATCAGAGGAATAGAATCTCAGGGAATGTTATTATTAACAACAAAACCAGACGGAAAATTATCTTTCGTAACTCCGGACGACAGCAATGTTGAAAACGGTATTGAGATCGGATAATCAACCTCAACATAAGATCACAGGCTGTTTCACTAGAAGCAGCCTTTCTTTTATATACAGCTTATGGTCAGTAAAAGTGTATTAAGAAAACTCTCCAATCAGGAATTAGAGGGATATTTAAAGGAAGGCAACCGCTTTGTTCCGGAAGCTGTTCAGATCGCTTTTGAAATTCTTCAAGAAAGAGGACGTGTTTTCAGTGAACAGGAAAAAACGGCTGTTCAGCAGTTGATTCAGCATAAAAAAGAAGCTGAGGAGGCAAAACGCGCAGAAGAAGTAGAAGTCTGGAAAGATCATATTACAGAAGATCCGGAGGCTATTAAGCTTTATTCACGAACGACTATTTTGGTCAGCAGCCTTTTTTTTACTCCTATTCCGGGGTCCATATTGCTGTTTCTTAATTTAATCAAGCTTAAAAAGTACCTCGCAAGCTTTTTAGCACTGGCATTTGGTATTCTTTTTTGTTTATTTCAAAAATATGTTCTGCTGTCCCATTTTGATTTCGGTACATCTTCCAGGTACAGTCCCGAACTTGGGGTCATTGCAGTAGGAGCTTTGGGATTACTTGTCATCAGCGTTTTAGGAACTCCCAAAAAACTTCCCTACCGTGCAGCATCTTATATTCTTCCTGTAATTTTATGCATTGGGAGTGCTGTTCTGATCTATTTTTATTTCCAGGAATGGTTTTCTTACTATCCTTTTCTAAGAGCCATACAGCTATTCAGACAATCATAAGGAGCTTATTCCCGCTATCCACTTTTACTCCTCGCGCCTGCTCTAAGAGTCAGCCGCATGCTGTGGGGTAACCGTTACTATCGGGGCTAGAAGTAGGCACAAAAAAGTCATCCCGGTTTACAGGATGACCATATATGAATGAGATTGCTTCGCTTTCAGCTCGCAATGACTTATTGTCAATTATTTCTTAGTCAGTTTGGCCAGATAAGAATCTTCGTCCTGCACAACTTTTTTTATTGTAAAGCCGTTATTTTCGGCTGCATTCTTCAGAGTATTATAATCAAGGTAAAGCCAGGTAATCGGTTCCTCAGACTCTCCTTTATAATGAACAACATATCCAAGTTCACCATAATATCCTCCGGCAGGAATATAGACTCCGCCATCCTTATCACGGTCAAACATATAAAGGATATCCGTGCTGTCGATCAGAATCTGCCCTTTATCATTCAATAAGGTATGCAATTTCTGAAGATAGGTATCAATTTTTGCAAGTTTTTCAAAAACACCGGTCCCGTTCATCAACAATAAAATCGTATCAAATGTCTCCCCGGAAAAATCAAGCATATTTTCACAAACTGTTTTTTTTATCCCTCTCAGTTGGCACACCTCGACAGATTTTGGTGAAATATCCAATGCGGTCACCTCAAGATTTCTTTCATTTTGAAGGTATAAAGAATGAGAACCAGCTCCCGCTCCGATATCCAGGACTTTTCCTTCAGATAACTCCAGTGCTTTCTGTTCAATATCATTCATTTCTTCAAAATCTCTGAATAAATAATCCACCGGAAGTTCATCCAGCTCAGAAATTGACGTTTCAGTCTGCAGATCTTCAGGATTGTCATTGTGGTAATAATCCCAGATCGCTCTGCCCATTAAATCTTTCATAATGCAAAGATAATAGTTCGGGGTGATAGTTGCCAGTTTATTTTGTTGCTGGTTTTGAGATGCAGGGTACGAGGTGTGGTATACTTACAACCTTAAACCTTGAACTTTAAACCTTAAACTCTACCCTCCCATTCTCAAACTCAAAACCCTTGCTTTCTACTCCATCGAATCCTTCTCCTTATGTCTGTCCGCCTGAGATTCATTTTCTGCTACGCCAGCTTTCCAGTAAGAGTAAGCATATAGTTCCTGGGAAGTCCAGTTTTTCTCTTTTCTCAGATAAGTACGGATTTCTTTCACGCTTGAGAATTCACAAGCTACATAACCAAACTTTGTTGATTCTGGAATCTCAATACTTTTTACCACATTTGAAATTTCACTGCTGATCTGAGGCTGTGGATTGTGTAACCATTTAAAATCAATTTGGGCTTTTGTTTCAAGCAGTTGTTCGTCTTCTTTTCCATGAACCTCAATCATACAAACCCCTTTTGCTGTTGCAGGAAGCGTTTCCAAAATAGCACTGATCACCGGAATGGCAGTTGCATCACCTACCAGCAGATACCAATCGGCAGCAGGATACAGCTCTTTTCCCTCCAAACGCATCATCACTCCCAGTTTTGAGCCTGCTTCAGCCTCTCTTACCCATCTGGAAGCAGGACCGCCGTCTCCGTGATCTACAAAATCGATGATCAATTCATTTTTCTCCAGATCAATTCCTCTGTGGGTATAGGTTCTGATGGATGGAGCCACTTCTTTTGGCGGATACACCCACTGATGGTTTTCATCCAGTGCGGGAAAATGAATCTCATTCAGTCCCGCGGGAGGAACGGCAATTTTATTATTGTCTCCCACTCTGGTATTTTTGAATACCTGGGCTTCCGGTGAATATAAATACACTCTGATAAAATGGTCAGTAATGTATTCTTTTCTGGTTACTTCGGCAACAATCTGCCCTGTTGAAATTTTAGCCATAACTGATTTTATTTTTAAATTAAAATCCGGTTTCCGATCAATCTCAGAAACCGGAATCAAAATATTATATATTCAGATCAAGGTATTTACATCCTGATCTCATTTTTTAAAATTCAAAAGTGTAGGAAAGGTTGAACGTTCTGCCTCTTCCTTTATAATTAAACAGTTCCGGAAGTCCATAAGTAGAATATAAAACCTGGGAACGCTTGCTCCAGATGGTTTGATAATCCGTATTAAACAGGTTCTGGATTCCTAAGTTGAATTTCCCCCAGTTGAAACGGTATCCCATCATCAGGTCTGAAGTATTATAACCTTCCACAACATTATTAAGCTCGTCTTTCTGCTTGAAATTCTGCAATGACTGGAATCTGAATGACCAGTTCTTGATATTATACCCGATATACGTCACCAGTTTTGACGGAGAAGCGTTATAAATCTCCTGTTTCTGCCACTCTCCTTTATTATCTACCTCAGATTTGATCAAAAGACCGCTGGCTCCGAAATATACTCCATTGTTCAAAGCATAGGAAACCTCAGCTTCAATTCCCATATTTCTTAATTTCAAATCATTCACCAGGATCTGGAATGTTTTTTTATCTACCGTAACGGTTTTATCAGAATTACTCAAAAATCCTGCGATCTGAGCTCTTAAACCTCCTCTCTTGACACGGTATCCTACTTCAAACTGATTGGTTTTAATCGCCTGTAAAGGCTGTTCATTTACATTCAGGCTGGAAACTACATTCCAGTTTGTTCCTACAAGTTTATATTGCCCGATTCCATAAAACTTGGCAGGATCGGCTAAACTTGCTCCCTGGGAGAATGTTCCCCAAACCTGGTGCTGTTCATTGAATTTGTATAACAGTCCTGCATTGGCCAATGTTACATTATAAGAACTTTCACCTCCCGGGATTGCGGACGCAGAACTTCCATATCCCATTGCAACCTGTGTCTGCTGCTCAGAGCCAACAAAATCATCCATTTTTACGTTGATATGCTGATAACGGATCCCTGCATTCAATTGTAATTTGGGCAGAATATTATATTTTGCCTGCACATATCCTGCATAACTCTGTGAATGGTTGGTAGGGTATCTTCCCAGGCTGTATTTTGTTTCATTGATCAAACCACCGCTGGACATCGTTTTGGCAATATCATAAACAGATTGTGTTCCTTCAAACTTCTCAAAATCGAAGTCTGCTCCATAGGTAACATTCAGCCCTCTCCATGATTTGGACAACAATGCTTTAATTCCTGAATAATAAGTATCCTGCTGCGAAGAAGACATATAGGGGATTTTCCCAGTCTGTAAGGTAACATTTCCGGGGAATGGATAGAATCCTAGTTTTTCACCACGGGTTGCCAGCTGTACATACAGATCCTGTCCACCTAAAATTCCGTTTCCATTGTAAGCCACGGTTGCCATATAACGCTCTGTTCCTACATTTTTATCGGAAGAGAAACCATCTCTCATTTCCAGTAAAGAAGCATTTTTTGTAGTGAAGGCGCTTAAATTTTCGCCTAAAAACAGACTTCTGTCGCCATTAAATTTAGAATTGTAATACTGAAGAGAAGCGGTTATTTTATGTTTATTGTTAAACTGATATCCTCCTGTGGCCAAAATGTCAATCGACTGGTTGTACTGAAGGTCAGTTTGTGTAATGTCTGTAAAAAGCTGTTTCTGATCTGCTCCGTATACTCCTCCATTCTGCTGGTAAGCAATGCCTAATCTTCCGAAGAATTTATCACCTTTGGCTGCAATAGATTGAGCAGCGCGGAAATCATGGTCATCTTTTCCCATAAAACCGGTACGTACTCCCAGCTCTGTTTCTCCGCTTATTCCTTTTTTAGAAGGTATTTTTGTAATAATATTGATGATCCCTCCGGTAGCATTTCCCCCATAAATTGAGCTTGCTCCTGAAAGCACTTCTATTCTTTCGATATTAAAAGGATCAATAGCATCCAGCTGACGGCTGATGGAACGGATGCTGTTCAGAGAAACCCCATCGATCATCACCAATGCCGAACGTCCTCTCATGTTCTGTCCATAGTTTGTTCTTCCCTGTGGACCAATATCCATGGATGGAATCAGAATAGACAGCATTTCTTTGATGGGAACCCCGCTTTTTGCCTGTTCCTGGATCTTTTCTTTCTGTACTACCCAAACCGTTCCCGGAACTTCAGAGATTTTTGTGGGTTTTCTGGAGGCAACGATCACTACATCGTCAATACCTTTAGCGGCTATAGAATC
Source organism: Chryseobacterium sp. (assembly GCA_030146295.1). Taxonomy (GTDB): domain Bacteria; phylum Bacteroidota; class Bacteroidia; order Flavobacteriales; family Weeksellaceae; genus Chryseobacterium. Next base: position 26,367 of record JASLCD010000109.1, on the reverse strand, counting down.
TTTCGCGGTCTGGGAAAATAGTAGTCCCGAAGCTAAAAGACCTATGAATGCGTACTGCTTTTTCATTCTTCTACTCAAAGTTTTATAATCCCGCAAAGATAATTCTTATTTAGAAAGAATAAAAATAAGAAACTATGAAATTATTCATCCTTTTAAAAACAATAAAGAAAATTTACTGATCCTGAGCTGTTACCGAAAGCGTAGAATCCCGGTCTATACAGATCCGGGATTCTACTGGTGAAAAACAAGGTTTCTTTTATACTGCAGGCCCTGCAGCATCTTTTATTTCTTCTAATAATTTTTTTCTTTCACGAAGTCTTCTTCTTGCAATAACAGATTTACCACCAAGAACTCTTATGAATCTCAAATACTGGAAACGTTCTCTTCCAAAATGATGAGTAAGAACATATATCAATACTCCAAGTCCGGCCAAAATAATATATCCAAACAATTTCTTACTTGCTATAATAATGGCATTCAGCTGAATGGCTTTCATATTAGAAGCAATATTCTGAGGTGTAATCGTCATCCCGTCCATATAAACGGCAAGATCTCCTATTGCAATTACCTGAAAATGATACTGGAACCATGAATAAACTGCTGAAAAAAGACCTACCGCAAGGAAAGTTCTCCAAACCAGGACAAGCCCGATCGCAGCCAGCATGTCATCCATTTCAAGTTTATCCAACGTATAAAACCACACCGAGATAAATAATGCACACATTCCGTAGCCTTTCAGAAACATCGGCAGATACCAGTTGTCATAATTGAATTCCAATACCATGGAAAAGTACATGATCACAGCATATCCCATCATGGCGGCAAATCCTGAAAAGATGAACATTTTCAACGGTTTCTCTTTTTTAAACCAGAATACGGCAATCACCCCTGCGAGAATGATCCCGGGAATCATCAGCATACTCAGTCGTGCATTTGTCACCGAATCATATCCCAGCACTCCTACCGCAAAAGTATTCTGAATAGATGCTGTTCCTAAAAACATTCCCAGCCAGATCAGCATAAACAAACCGTGCTGTACATTATTCTTGGCAAATATTTTAAATGAAAGATAAGGTCTCTTCAGTGTCAACTGACGAATGGTAAGTAATGCAAAACTTGTAAAGGCAGCAATACTTGCATTGATGATATTATGGGAGTTCAGCCAGTCCTGTTGTTTCCCGAAAGAAAATACATAGGCTGAAAACATGAAAGTGGAGATAAAAAGCAGAATACTCAGCCAGTCAATATAATGCAATGGTACTTTGAGGGCAAAGTACTTATCATGCATGAAAATCCAATGGATAAGCGCCAATATCATACATAAAACAGATGTCAGAATATAAAACTGCTGCCAATTGTAAGACACAGCCACTTCAGCTGCATAATAAGTCGCCACCTGGTTCATCACCAAAACAAAAGTATAAAACAGACCGTAAAACATTCCCCGGTTTCCGATCATCATCATCAGCGGAAGAAACAGTTCTATCGTGATCATCATTTTCATAAATCCGATAAGCAGGGAAGTAAAAACAAAAACCATGGGCTGCAGAGTTGTTGCATTCACAAAGTTCAGAAATGCTATAATAACCAGTAAGGCTACCATCTTGTCTCTTACTTTGAATCTCATTTTCATTCTGAGAACAATGGGCATACAGGCACCCATTCCTATTGTTGTAGCATAGTTGGCCCACATGAAATATTCTGTCATGGCACCGGTACCTCCTGTCAGATAACTGATATTCCCTGTATACACTCCACCAATAGGCATTACTACGGCAAGCAGTAAGACAATCAGCAGCAGCTGTACGGGTTTTGGTACCCATTCGCTATATAATCCTTTGTTGTACATGATTTTTTTGGAAATAGATTTCAGATATCAGATGACATACTTTCAACATAGCCTTAGCTTTCCACAAGCATAATGTCCGGAATCTGATATCTTCCATCTTTTAGTCTTTATTAATATTCACATTCATGTTCATTCCTGCGCTCAGTTTATCCAGATCTTCTTTTGTGTTGGAAGCTGTAAATTCTATTCTTACAGGGATTCTCTGCTGTACTTTAATGAAGTTTCCGGTTGAGTTATCTGTAGGTACGTTCGAATATCTTGATCCCGTAGCGGCAGAAACGGCCGTCACTACTCCTTCAAAATTTTTACCTCCCAGCGCATCGGCTGTCATGGATATTTTCTCACCAATTTTAATATTCGGCATCTGGCTTTCCAAAAAGTTGGCTGTTACCCATTTCTGACCATTCAGAACAATTGTTGCCACTTGCTGTCCTGGTTGGATCAACTGACCTTCAGAAAGGGTTCTTCTCCCCATTACGCCATCATAAGGTGCAGTAATCACTGTATATGAGAGGTTGATCTTGGCCATGTCCAGTGCCGATTTTGTTCTTTTGATTTCAGCATCATTGATTCCCAGTTTACTTTTCACTTCGGTAGTGGATAGGTTTGCTGACTGTTTTTGGTTTACTAAAGCATCATAAGCCGCCTTTTGGGCATCATATTCAGTCTTTACCTGATCGTATTGCTGTCTTGTAACTGCTTCTGCGGACAGAAGATTTCTGTACCTGTTTAAGTTTTGTTCCGCATTCCATAATCTGGCTTTGGCTCCTGCAATATTAGACTGCATCACACTGATATTATTGGAAACCGTATTTACAGAAGAGCTTGTTGCTGTTCTTTGTGCCATGGCATTCTGGTAGGCAGCTTCAGCCTGTCCCAGCTGGGTAATAATTTCACGATCGTCCAGGATAACCAGTGTATCTCCTTTTTTTACGTGTTGATGTTCAATGAATTTAATTTCTTTAATATAAGCCGAAACTCTTGTATTAATAGGATTGATAAATTCTTCTACCTGTGCGGCTTCTGTGTAGGTTTTACTTCCGATATGGAAATAATTGCGGATCAGCCAGAATAATCCAAAACCAATGACCAAAAAGACGATAATATTGGAAATGACAGCTCTGATTTTATTGGTTTTATTTTTCTTTTTTTTATTCTCTACGCTTGATGCAGCAGGAGTTGGTGTTGTATGTTGAGTGGTTTGTTCCTTGTTTTCCATTGTTGATTTTCAGTTTTAAAAATTAAAGTGTTCCTGTAGATTTCAAAAGGTTATAATACTGATACAAAACATTGATTTCGGCATTGGCATAATCAAGTTCCGACTGTAGCTTCTGGTTTTGGGCATCTATCATTTCTGCCTGTACTGCCAGTTGGTTCAGGTACTTGGCTTCCGTGATCTTGTAGTTTTCTTCTGCCAGTCTTTTGGAGTCGTTCAGGATATCCGCCTGCTGTATCGCTTCCTGATATTTGGTATAGGCTGCATTCACACCCATATCTACATTCTGCTGTACCAGAGTCATGGCATCATTTGCCTGATTCTTTTGCATTTCACCCAGCTTTACTTTTTCTTTTGTTTTATAGAGTGTATCTATATTATAACTCAAAGAAACTCCGGTCTGCCAGCCTCCTGAATACATATCCAACACAGGATTTCTGGTGGTAATGGGTCTTTGCAGGGTATATCCTCCAAATCCGGCCAGCGTAGGTGCATTATCTGTTTTTATGATCTCTATATTTTTATCTGCAACAGCAATATTTTTTTGAGCAGATTTCAGCAGTGGATTTTTCTCATGAGCAAGGTCTGTATAATAATCCATGCCTATCCCCGATTCTTTATTTTCTAAATTTTCTGTAGGAACAATCTCTGTATCTGAGGATAAACCTAACGCGATATTTAAATTGTAATTAAGGATTTTCTTATTATTAGAAAGGGTCAGAATCCCCTGATCCAGGTTCTTGATGGCTAATTCTCCACGAATGACCTCATTTCTGGTTACCATCCCCTGCTGATAGAACTTCTGGATATTTTTGAGACGTTCCTGAGCCAGTTTCTTGTTATTCTGAAATACCTCTTCCTGGTTCACTGTTTTATAGACATCCAGATAATTGGAAATCACTAAAAATTTCACATCCTGCTTATTTTTCTCTAAATCAAGTTCAGCAAGCTGCTCGCGGAGTCCGGCCATTTCAACAGACTTATTCACCAACCCGCCTTTGAAGATCAGTTGTGTGGCCTGTACAGCATACGAACTTCCGTAATGCGGCATCGGAACTTTTGTAGAATTGGAAAAGTCTTTATCAATGGCTACTGCATCGCCTAAATAGAACTGGCTTGTAGAAGCTGTGATCGTGGGCAGTTTCTGAAGTTTAACAACATTCGTATTTTGCTTTGCAATATTGATATTCTGTGCAGACACTTTGAGCTGCTGATGGTTCTGAACAGCAAGTTCCGCCACCTCACCTGCGGTCATCTGCCTGATCTGTTGTGAAAAAAACAGCGCGGGAAAAGCGGCTATCAAAACTGATAGTGCTGTTTTTATTTTCTTTGTCATTTTACCTTGTTTTACAGATGCAAAGTTAGGTCAACAACAAAATCAATCAAATGTTTGATTTCGGGAAAAAGATGTTCAAATGTAAGATTTTAGTTTTCGAACAGATGTCTGTACTGTGTAGGACTTACTTCAAGATGTTTCTTAAAAAAGTGAGAAAATGAGTACTGATCACTGAATCCAAGAATAGAAGAAACCTCTGAAACAGGTTTGTTGGAAGAGTTTAAGAGCACTTTTGCCTCATTAATAACAATTAAAGCAATGATCTGACTTGCTGATTTGCCTGTAATGGTCTTCACCACAGAAGACAGATGTCTGGTTGTAATTGACTGCCGCTCGGCGTAGAACTCAACAGTTCTTTCTGTAAGATGATGCTCTGCAAGGTCGGTAAGAAATACAAATACGATTTCCTCCTGTCTGGACATCTGATTCATAGAACTGTTATCTTCTTTTGAGATGATTCCTGCCATCTGGTAGCAGAAAACAGAGAAAAGATGCTCTACCATTTCTTTCTTATAGAGCATTTCCGTTTCAGAGTCCAGAATATATTTCAGGAAATTGACGCTTTTCCATACTACTTCCATTTCATCCTCAGGAAAAGGAACTCCTTTATTCATCTGCTGTCTGAAATAACGATAGGTAATCAAACGATTAAATTTCAATGATAAAGCCGAAATAAAATCTCTTTTGTAAGATACCATCCGCGACTGAAAATCATCGGTCACAGAAACCACTTCATAAATAGTTTGAGGATCGGTCACCATAAACATATTGGCAGAAACTTCCAGATCACTGAAATGCTGACGCAGTTTTATGGTTCCTGATTTGATAAATATAAAGGCTGGATTATCGGGACGGAAAGGCTTATCGACAGCTATTCTCTCGAAAATATTACGTTCCGTAAAAATATCAACACCGAATTTTTCTAGGGCAGACATAAGACAAATGTAAGCAATCTTACCACTGATTACAAAATTTTATTATTTTAGCATCAATCCAATTCCCTGTCAGTATGAGAAAGGTTGATCTATTATTTGCAGAATACAGTAAAAGCCATAGAAACGCTACCAACAAGCTTATCCACTGGATTTGTGTACCTTTAATTTTCTGGACCATTCTAGGTTTTACATCATTAGTTCCCTCACCTCATTTCTGTGCTTCCTATTTCGGATGTATCAGTATGATAAGTCTTATAGTGATTTGTCTGATCACTTTATTCTATATCAGGCTTTCTCTTTTAATCGCTGTGGTGATGACGGTGATCATGCTTATTATGGAACACTTCATTTATCTCACCAATATCAGTCTTGGAAAACAATCATGGACCATTTACCTTTCTCTATTCATCGTTACCTGGATTTTCCAGTTGATAGGCCATAAAATAGAAGGACAAAAGCCCTCTTTTCTCAAGGATCTTCAGTTTCTTCTGATAGGACCAATCTGGCTGTTAGGTTTTATCCTTAAAAAGACAGGAATCCGCTACTAATCTTCCAGGGCGTATACTGCAAAACTGGCCAGCCAGTGATCTCCTCCGTAATTTCCCTGGAAAAGCAGTGGTAAACCATTAGCAAGAAATACATCTGCCGTTTTACTGAAATTCTTTTTCAGTGGATGACCTACAGGAAGTGCATTTGAAATCCCTTTCATACACCATGCTTTAGAGAAAGACAGTCCTACAAGATGAACCGTCTGATAATCGCTCAGATCACTTACTACCGGAATTTTCTCAACATTTTCAAGGCTTCTTTTTTCATAGAAAGCACTCAGCCATTGTACAAATTCTTTTTGCGGAAGAACTCTGCGCATTAGATCCGCAATTTCAAGGCTTGGCGAAAAGAAGTCTGATCCATCCGGCTCCAGATAGGCAGGTGTTTTCTGTTCTTTCAAGAAAAAGTATTTAGCCTTTTCCATCAGTTGGTTTTCAAACTCTCTGTCTTTATTGGCCCTTGCCCAATCTATGGCAAAAGCCATTGCAAATGCAGTATTGGGATGCACTCCGGTTCTGTTGGGATAGGTTTGTTTTGGGAGATAAGTTTTCCAGGATTTCAGAATCTGATCGGTTAGCGGTTTCAGATTTTCGTGCCATATTTTAGCTTTCGGATGATTCCAATTGGTAAGCTCTTCGTCCAGTTTTAATATCCACGCCCATCCGTATGTTCTTTCGAAAGTTCCTGTGAGCTGGTATTTTGTAAAATAGTCAGCCTCCGTCTGCAGCTTGTCTTTTTGAAATGATTCATCCAGAATTTTTTCAATCTCTTTAGCATTAGACAGATTGGGTTTTGTTTTCAAAAGTCTTGTCAGCATCCAATGCCCGTGCACAGAACTATGCCAATCAAAACATCCGTAGAAACTCGGGTGAAGATCTTTTGGCGTTAAAGGAACCTCCCCTGCATTATTGATGATATGTGCTGTTTTATTCGGGTATTCCTGATTGATACAATGCAATGGTTTATCGGACAGTTTCATTGCCATCTCGTCTGTAAGTTTCGGAGCTTCCTGAGCATACATCAGAAATGGTGAAAACACAAATGCTAAAAGACTTTTTTTCATGAATTAAAAATAGAAATAATTTACTGTTTCAACAATTTTCGGGACCGATTTTGAGATCATTCGATTTAATTTTTTGATTTTCTCCCTGTGTTTTTTATATTTTATATTAAAAATTCAAATAATTCTGAAATGGGATCACTTTTAAGCACACTTTTTGATTACTTCCCTAAAAAACTATCCCATGAAAAAAAGTATTCTCCTATTATCAGTACTTATTCTTATCAATTGCAACAAATCAGGTGTAGCCCAACAGGAAGTAAAAGCAGATCTGATGGAAGTGATTCCTGAAGACCAATCATATGCCCCTGTCCCCCCACCCCCAGCTCTATCTGAAAAACTGATTCCAGAAGAAAACAAATCCAACCAAGAGCCTTCTGCATCTGGGAAAAACGATACTATTTCCAGAAAAGTCATCAAAAACGGTGATATGAAGATTCAGGTGGGTGAGATTAAAAAAGCCCAGAGTCTGGTAAATGATATCATAAAGAAAAACAATGCTTATATCCAGAAAGAAAATTTTCAAAATACGGATATGGATGATAATCTTAATCTGATTATCAGAGTTCCGCATAAAAATTTCGATAGTCTTATCAGTTCATTTTCAAACGGAGTAGGCTCTGTTTTATCCAAAAACATTTCATCTGATGACGTCACGGAAGAATATACTGATGTATTGATAAAACTGGCCAACAAAAAGATTTATCTTGAAAAATATCGGGATATGCTTAAAAGTGCTGCTACAACTAAAGATATGCTTGAAATTCAGGAAAAGATTCGTGAACTTGAAGATGAAATTGACGTGGCAGAAGGCCGACTTCGTTTTATTGATGACCGTGTGAATTACAGCACTTTAAGTTTAAATTTATATAAAGAAAAAGTGAGAAGTTCAGCAACCTCAAAAATAGGCTTTGGAAGCAGGTTTGTAGATTCGGTAACGGAAGGCTGGAACAGTTTTGTCGGTTTTCTGTTGGGAATGATTTCCTTATGGCCTTTCTTTTTGGTTATTCCGCTTGTTATTTTGCTTTGGAGGAAATGGAGATTAAGGAAAAAAGATAAAAATTAAGATCTAAAAAATCCGGGCATCTCCGATGCCCGGATTTTTACTGCATTATCAACAATTTATACTGTTTCCAGTATTCTTTTAAAAACAAGAATAGTGCAATTGCCTTGTTAAGGCCTGTTAAATATTGTAATAATTTCCGGGACAAAAAAGCCGCCTTATCAGGGCGGCGTTTTTTATTTTCTGTAGGGTTTTATTATTTTCTGATGGTTTTAGTAACACTGCTTCCATCCTTATAAAGAATTTTTACAAAATAGATTCCGGGTTGAAGGTGGCTTATATTAATCCTGTTCTTTTCAGGATTCATAACAGTTATCATCTGAAGTCCCTGAGGAGCAATGATATCTACCCTGCTTATTTTACTGAAGTAACTCTCCGGTGCAACATTTACCTTATCTTCAGATACGATCACCGAAAGATCATTTTCCTTATGCGTAAGATTTGATGCCGTACAATTCTGACCTTCATTACAGTCGCTTATAATCTTCCAGACAGAATTACTTCCCGGTGCTTCTCCCGGATTTGCATACCATTTGTTTTCCCAGATTTTACAGGAATGGAAAACCTTTGTTCCTGCTGCTGCATAGGTCTTTGCCGGATTGTATTCCTGTGCACTGCAATACGTCGCGGGACCGCTTGATTCACAGCCAGGCCCTTCAGTACATATGCTTACTTCCTCCCAAACCATATTGGCCCCCGGAAGTTCACCAGGGTTCGCATACCATTTGTTTTTCCAGATTTTACAGGAGTAGAATACTTTAACTCCGGCTGTAGGATAAGCATTGGCAGCATTGTACTGCTCTGCTCCACAATATGATTGTCCATTACCTGATGTTACTTTCTTCGTTCTGACTTTTAATTCATTACTCATATCCGAGATCTGATCATTCATCGCAACAGATCTTACGGTATAACGATACTCGGTGTCTTGTGCTAATCCGTTCCGTAAAAAACTTGTCTGCACAGTCTCTCCTACTTTGATTCCGTTTTCAAAGATCTGATAATTTTTGATCCCCTGCGAATGCGTCGAAGCCATCCACATTAGTGAAACGGAATTTTCAGTCACTCCCATTGAATGAAGGTTTGATGGTGCAACAGGTTTTTCAGGAGTTCCTTCACTGTTTGTTTTCACATTGAGTGGTAAGCTTTTCCCTGAAGTAAGTCCGGAAGAGCCTTTTGCCTGTATTTCATAGGTATATGTTGTATTGGCCGCTAACCCTGAATCTTCAAATACAGCAGCATTCACCTGTTGAATATTCTGTCCGTTGCGGAAAACGGTATACGATACAGCATCTGACTGTGGTGTCCAGCCTATTTTAGCAGAAGAGCTGGTCACTCCCAGCTGAGCTAATCCCGCAGGCGTTGCCGGTGGTGTAGAAACTGATCCAGAGGTTACATTAACATCAATGACATTATAAAATGCATTGGTAGTATCTGCTACATCCCAGACTGCTAAAATAATATGATAGCCAGTACGGTTTGCAGGAACTGTAATCTGATGAGAAACATTATCCTGCGGTGGAGTTCCATTGTGGGCCACTGTACCAATGAGCTCCAGATCCTGACGGGAAAGAGGTTGATTGGGATTCCAGCCTTGTTTGGTCATATAATAATGCCATTTTGCGGTGGCATGATACGCCAGATATTTCCAGATAAAGGCATTCACGCCAGTGGAAATATTGGTTTTCTTCCATCGGTCAGTGGTTTGGATATCCAGTGTAGTATCTCCGCCAATACTTCCATTAGCAGAAGCGATCTTTCCATCTGCAGGACCCAATGCCGGGAAACCTTTTGGAGCTTCCAGCGATCCGGGTTCATTAATGATCGATCCATAAATTCCAAATGCGGCAGAATAACCAATAGCAGCTTTATCAAGACTTCCCTGATATCCTCTGGAGGCAGGGCTCATTACATACCCATGTGCAGATACGTGAATTAAAGAAGGTACCAGTATGGCCAGCATCAGCAATACCGGAAAAAAAATTTTACGTGTAATCATATTTAAATATTTGGTGTTGATGTTGTCTGATCAATTTTATACAAACTGAATTTTAAAATTATCGTCTTCTTTATCATTAAAGGAAAACGAAAGATATTAGCTTAAATCTACGAAATCAGTTTAAATTATAAAATTTATAATAAATATTAAATAAAATAATACAAATTAGTTAATATTATAAATTAGCTTATGAATTAAAAACTCATAATATATTATATTTAAATATAAATTTAGAATATTTTACACAATAAAATCATAGCAAACCCAATGATATTTATCACATATTGTTGAAATATATTCACACTAAGTAAGATGGAGTCGCTGAAAAAGAAAAAAGAGTTTAAAAGACACTATTAATTGCTTGAGAAAAATCCTCATAGTTCTTCCAGTTTTCAAACAAAAAAAAACTCCTATGCTTACATTGTAAAGCTGTAGGAGTAAAGTTTATTTTCCAAGTACAAATACCGCAGGAATTTTATGAAGCTCCGGCTTCTGTTTCTGCCAGTCTTTTATATATTTTGTCTTAATGAATTCATGTTCCGGATCATTGATATTGGCCGCAATACACAGCTTTGTATTCGGTGATAAAAACTTGCACAAATCTTCAAAAAGCTGATTGTTTCTGTATGGTGTTTCCATGAAAATCTGTGAATATCCTGTTCTCTGAACAAGCCCTTCAAGATTCATAATGTGTTTCTTTTTTTCTCCTTTATCAATCGGCAGGTAGCCATGGAAAGTGAATTCCTGCCCATTGAACCCACTGGAAATCAAAGCAAGAATAATGGATGATGGCCCTGAAACGGGAATCACTCTGATATTTTTCTCATGACACCATTTAACAATAAGGTTTCCAGGGTCAGCAATACAAGGTAATCCGGCTTCTGAAAGCAATCCAAAGTCCTGCCCTTTCAGCATCAGCTCCTGAGCTTCTTTAATATCCGCGTTTTCCGTGTATTTGTCTAATAAGAATAACTTCAGATCGGCTTGTTTCTTTTCCGGAGCAAAAAATTTAACAACCTTTCTCGCTGTTTTTTCATTCTCCACGAAGAAATAGTCTGTCTGCATGATATAATCCTTCAAAACAGGTGAAAAATGATTGATAGAAGTATTTTCTGATAAGTAGGCAGGGAGTAAAAAAAGCATTATATTATTTTTTAGTTCTTTCGTTTAATGAGGGTTGTGGGAAGTATTTTGTAAGATCCATAGAAAAGGTAACCGAAGTGATTTTCCAGGTTCCGTTGATCTTCATCAGTGTCCAGATCTCCTTTCCCCAGTTTTCCATTTTACCGTCGTACCAAAAGCTGTAATCGAAATTGGCAGAAGCTATAGCTCCATCTTCCACGATCTTAATATTATCAAATTTTTCTTCAGATTTATCATCTTTAAAACTTTTGATAAAGTCTTTATAGTTATCTGCAAAGTAGCCATCTACTTTAGGATTTTTCTCAAGGCGTTTCGCCTGCGTCCTGTCTTTGTAAATTCCGGTCCAAAGTACAGGTTCCTGAAATAAGGAAAGATATTTGGCTTCATCTCCGGTTTTGATGCATCCCATAAAGTCATCCATTACTTTACGGATTTCCATTTCATCTTTGGTTTGGGCAAAAGAGGAATTAAAGCTTATTATTAAGAACAGTAACAGCCGTTTTTTCATGATTGGGGTATTTGGTTTTTAATAGCGTCACACCCTCTATCCAAAAGCTGAAAAACCTTTTCAAAATCATTCATATCTCCCCAATAAGGGTCCGGAACCTCAGCATTATTATGGTCTCCAAGTGTTTCTAAAAATAATGATACTTTCCGTCTTTCTTCTTCGTTCCTGGCTTTAGAAACTACATCTTCCAATACGTCAATATCCATACAGTAGATTTTATCAAAGGTTTCAAAATCTTTTCTGGTAATGGGTCTTGATCTCTGTTTTGAGATATCAATATGATGGTTGGCTGCAGTCTTAACGGCTCTTTTATCAGGATGTTCTCCTTCATGCATTGAAATGGTCCCGGCTGAATCTATTACAAAGCTTTCAGGCACCTTTGTTTTCATAATCCCCTCTGCCAGAGGACTTCTGCATATATTCCCCAGACAAACCATTAATATTTTCATATTCTATCTATTTAAAAAGAGTCTTTTTGCCACAACAAAACTAAATAAAAAATGAAGAATAAAACTATCCTTCATTTCAATTTATTTTTGCTCAACAATTTTATTGTTTGATTCTTTCTGTAAGGTCTTTTACGTACTTCTTGATTTCTTTATCAATTTTCGATACATCTTTGATGGTATCACAAGCATACATTACCGTCGAATGGTCTTTCCCTCCCATTTCTTCACCGATTTTAGTGAATGTAGAATTGGTAAATTCTTTGGAGAAGTACATGGCAAGCTGTCTAGGCAATGCAATCTCTCTTTTTCTTGTTTTTGACAGTAACTGTTCTTTTTTGATTCCGAAATAATCGCATACCACTTCCTGAATGTAAGGAATGTTGATGATCTTTTTCTGGTTGGCAGCAATTCTGTTGATGGTCTCTTTCAGCAACTCAAGACTTAGATCTCTCTTATATACTGTAGAGTAAGCGATCACAGAGTTGATCACTCCGATAAGTTCCCTTACATTGGTTTTTGTTTCCACTGCAAGGAAGTCAAGCATATCTCCCGGAAGAACGATTCCGTCTCTGCTCAGTTTATCTTCAATGATTTGTCTTCTTGTGGACAGATCCGGAGATTTGATTTCCGCAGAAAGTCCCCATTTGAAACGGGAAACAATTCTGTCCTGGATATCCATTATATCAGCAGGTGCCTTATCTGAAGTAAGGATAATCTGTTTTCCGTTCTGATGCAGGTGATCAAAAATATGGAAGAAACTATCCTGTGTAGCTGACTTTCCTGACAAGAACTGAATATCATCAATAATCAATACATCTACCATTTGGTAGAAATTGGCAAATTCCGTCTGCTTGTGTGCTTTGGCAGCAGAGATAAACTGCTGGATAAACTTTTCAGAAGACAGATAAAGAACTACTTTATCCGGGAACTGATTTTTTACTTCAAGCCCTACTGCTTGTCCTAAGTGGGTTTTTCCAACTCCGTAACCTCCATATAAGAATAAAGGATTGAAGGCAGTTGCTCCAGGTCTCTTTGCAATGGATCTGGCTACAGTTGCTGCAAATTTATTGCTTTCTCCTTCCACATAACTATCAAAAGAATAGTCAGGCTTAAGGTTAGAATCTATATTAACTTTTCTAATTCCAGGTACTACAAAAGGATTCACAATATTCGCAGAGAATCCTTGCGGCATTGTTTCCTGTGTTTTCGGAGTAGGAACACTTTGTCCCTTGATGTTCATGGTAACAGGTTTTTCTTCCCCTTTTGGTCTGTTTTCCATCACAGAATACCATAATTTCACTCCTTTTCCAATATTTTTCTTCAGGGCAGCAGAAAGTAAGGACAGGTAATTGTCCTCTATATATTCCTTGTAAAAATCGCTCGGTACGATAAGCGTAAGGTTGTTTGCTACTAATGAAAGCGGCTGAACCTTATCGAATAACATATCGAAAGATTTTTCAAGTTTTTTCAGGTCAGAATTGTCTTCAGCTGCGTTCAGGTTATCACGCATAAACTGAAGGCATTTCTGCCATATCATCATTAAATTGTCATCCATTTTTATGCCCCGATTATTCTTTGTTTGTACTGTGTTTAGAAGGAAGACAAAGGTCCAATTTTTTCTTTTTAAAAAAAAATATTGCAGGTATTGATTATTTAAAAATATATTTGTATGTATAATTTAGCACCTAAAATGATACACACAACACAATCAATACGAGTACGTTACGCAGAAACAGACCCGATGAAATATGTATACTATGGCAACTACGCAACGTACTTCGAAGTGGGGAGAGTTGAGCTCTTCAGAAGCATAGGAATTTCATACGATGAAATTGAAAACCAAGGAATTTGGCTTCCTGTTTCAGACTATAAAATTAAGTATATCCGACCAGCTTTGTATGATCAAAAATTAGAAATTCATACTTATGTTAAAAAAATTCCGGGAGTAAGGATTGAATTTGAATATGAAATTTACAATGAAGAGCATATTAAAATAACAGAAGCTTCCACTACTCTGTTTTTTCTGGATGCCAAGACCAACAAGATCATCAAATGTCCGGATTTTCTGATGGAAATGATTGAGAAAAATTGGAAGGAGTAGATGGTAGGGAGGGCCGAGAATCAAGAGTTAAGATTTAAGATACAAGATAATGGTATACTAATAGGATGAGCACAAAAAAGATACCTGCACCTATACCATCCATTCCAATTATCAACACTCAGCTTAAAATTCTCAGCTTTAGCCCTTAAATGATGAAGTCTCTTTATGAATTAATTCGCACCTTTGTACCTTTATTTTAATCACCCCATTATCTATATATTATGAAGATTGCATTTTTGGGACCTCATGCCAGTTTTACCCAGCTTGCCGCTGCACAGTTGTTCCCTGATGAAGAGTTATTACCCCAGGCCAGTATTCTGGATTGCTTTAATGCTGTTGAAAACGGAGAAGCCGTAAGAGCGGTTGTCCCTTTGGAAAACTCTATTGAGGGAACAGTTTCTATGACGCTGGACTATTTATATAAGACCCCGTCTATTAAGATCGAAGCAGAAGCAGTAATGCCTATTGCACATCACCTGATGATTCATCCGCAAAACTCTGTTGAGAATATTGAAAAAATATATTCACATCCACAGGCCCTGGCACAGAGCTTCCATTTTCTGGATACTCATTATAAGGAAATTCCAAAGCAGGATTTTTCTTCTACAGCCGCGGCCGCAAAATTTGTTTCCGAGAATCCTGATACAACTATTGCTGCAGTAGCGAATCAGTTTGCAGCCAATTTATACGGTCTGAAAATAATTAACCGAAACATTCAGGATTTTGAACAGAACCACACGCGATTTATCATTATCTCCAAACAACATAATATATATCAAAATAACAATCTGGAAATTCTAGGAGAAAAATCAGGAATGCTGATTACTCTGCCTGAAGATCATCCCGGCGGATTACATCAGGTTTTATCGGTTTTTGCCTGGCGGAAAATGAACCTCAGCAAAATTGAATCCAGAACATTAAAGACCGGGCTGGGCAATTATTTCTTCTTTATCAATGTGGAAGGGCCTTGGGAAGAAGTCTTACATGGAAATGCTCTCAAAGAACTTCAATCAATCAATGCTGATGTTGATTTTCTTGGAAACTATAAAGAATTCCTCTTAGAAAGCTAAAATAAGGGATCAAATACAATAAAAACACTGCTACTCAAGCAGTGTTTTTGCTTTTACGCCCACTAAAAAACAGAAAAAAAATAACTTTTATAAAAAAATACCCTACGTCTTATCCCCTCCCTTTACCGCAAAAATAACCCACACAATAGAGAGAAATAATATTTCATAAAACCCTTATAAACAATGGATTAAAATAAAATTAAATATAATAAGTCGTAATTAAATTATGCGATAAAATCACCCAAAATATAAACATATGTTTAAATATATTACATCATATTAATATTAAAATTGAAAATTTCACAATGAAGGGTATAATTTTTATTGTATATTTGCTATGCAACTAATTAAAATCTTGATCATGAAAACTAAACTCTACAGCTTACTGTTAGCATGCGCAACCCTACCTTTATTTTCACAAGTTGGTATAAATACAGCTGCTCCATCTGCAACTCTAGATGTTAATGGAACACTGAAAGTAAGAGATACACCTGCCGCTACGTCATTACCTGGCTATCAGGTTTTAGCACTTAACCAGGGAACTACTCAGGTTTTCTCTCTGGATCCAGCCCTGTTAATAACTGCTTCAGGAACCAACACTTCTGTATATGCGGCGAAAAAAACAACAGGAATAAACCTTCTGAGTGTAGGAGTTTTCCCTGCAGCCTTCCAGCCTGTCAACTTTTTAGCTGCTGACCGAAACATTGGTAGCGGTGCTTTATTTACAGACGCTGATGGCGCTTACAACATCCCATCTACAGGAGTCTATGCTGTTGGATTTGCATTCAGATACGGATCAGGTCTACAGGCATCATTATTATCAGGAGCTCCGGGAATCGGAATCGCAAGAACCAGATCAGGAGTATCAACAATAATAGATACCCGTCCTTTCAGTGGTATTAACCTTGCGATAGCAATTAACCTGACTCTTTCTGATTCCAGCATCAATTCTCTGTATTCTTTCCAGGCGGGTGACAAAATCTCCTTTGGACTTACAGATTCTGGTGTTATCAACGCAGGATTACTGGGATCAAGTATTGCATCATTCTATATTTATAAAGTATCAAACTAGTAAAACATATTGTTAGTTATCTATACCATTTAACCCATCACTTCTACTGTGATGGGTTAATTTTTTAAATTGCTTTTCAAACATTTCTTTATATTTGATATAAACTAATGAAATGAACGAACTTTTTGCTGTTGTCGTACTTATAATAGTTTTTATCATTTTCAACAATCTGAATACTAAAATCAGAAGACTTGAAAAGGAAATCACTGACCTTAATTATAAAATTAATAAGGCCCCGGCTCCATCTGAAGTAATTCATGAAAAGACTTCAACAGAAGAAACTCTTGTTCCCCCGCAAGTACAGTCTCATCCAATTTACCCTGAAGAGGTAAAACATAATGAAGAAACCCCAACATCGGTTCAAAAAGACTGGCTGACTCCTGTTTTTGATTTTTTAAAACAAAATGCACTTACCATCATTGGTATTTTCACTCTCGTTCTCGGAATCGGTTATTTTGTAAAATATGCTATTGATAAAAACTGGATTGGAGAAACAGCAAGAGCAGGTATTGGCTTTTGTACCGGAGCAGGTATCATCATTACAGGACATTTCCTCAGAAAAAACTATACCACATTTGCTTCCATCATAACCGGAGGCGGAATTGCCGTTTTGTATTTCACCGCCACAATCGCTTTCCGGGAATATCATCTTTTCACGCAGAATACAGCTTTTGTTATCACCGCTCTTATTACAGCGGCATCTATTATTCTATCCTATTATTATAAAAGTGAAGTCTTAATTATTTTCTCATTAATAGGAGGCTTCAGTGCCCCTTTGATGATCAGTACCGGACAAAGCAACTACCCATTCCTGTTTATTTACCTCACTCTTTTAAATATTGGAATGCTGGCCGTCTCTTTTCTTCAACACTGGAAAAGCGTGGGATGGACTGCATACCTCTTTACCACCGCTTATCTTTTTTACTGGACGAATGAGAACCCCGAACTTTTAAGCATTACTTTTTACATGATCAGTTATGTGATTTTCTATCTTTTTGCCCTGCATGATTACATCAGGAAAAATACACTTGCAACATCTGATATTTTAATACTTGCTTTTGCTAATTTTTCCAGTGTTCTGGGACTTTACTACATTTTTGATACGTTAGCATATGAACCTCCCATTATTTTCCCGCTTATTTTTGCAGCCGTCAATTCTATTCTGCTCTTTAGAGAATATGGAAGAAAAAGCTTCGGAATTGCTTATTCTGTATTTGCAGGACTCGTTACAAGCCTTATCACCACTGCTATAGCGATTCAGTTCAAAACCCACCTCATCACCAGTTTCTGGGCAATAGAAACTACCCTTCTTCTGTTTATCTGGAAAAAAACAGGTCATCAAATTTTCAAGATCTTCTTTTATATCCTTTTTCCTTTGGTGATGACCGCTCAGATTATAACCTGGACAGAATATCTGGGGACCAGCCATTTTAATATCATATTCAATCCTCCGTTTATTACCAGCTCGTTTACCATCATTTCTATAATGATCAATTTATATTTATTAAGGAATATAGGAAAAGAACCACAGGAGAAAGTCAATCCTCTTTTTGAAGACCTCATTACCGTAGTCAGTTATGGAATCATTTATATAAGTTTTCTTCTTGAAATCACCTATCACATTTCAGAAATGCCTTGGTCAGCAATTCTCGGCATAGGGCTGCTGTTCAGCATTTATTATATTTTTATATTGTTACTATTCAGAAAGCCGCTGAATATAAGAAGTGATATCCAAACGGTTCTGATTTATCTGCTTTTCTTTCTGATCATTCTTAATACATCAGCCTCTGCTCTGCCGGTTGTCACAGCTATTTTAACCAAAAAAATTCATTTAAGTTTTTATTTACTGCATTTGCTTCAGTGGATTCCTTTTATATATGTATGTTCCAGGATTATCTCATCCTCAGAATTTTATAGGCATCAGATTTCCTATTGGATTTTGTCTTTGGCGCTTATCATTTCCGTAAGCTGTGAGCTGCATCACTCCTATGTTTTATTGGTTTCTAATGATCTTCCTCACTCTTATAAAGCGAGTGAACACTTCAACATTCTTTACCTTCCTATTATATGGACGATTCTTGCCAGCATTTTCATTTACACCGGCTTGAAAAAGGATATTCAGGAATACAACAAGATTGGTTTTGCACTGATAGGACTTATGGTCTTAAAACTTTACGGTTACGACGTATGGCAAATGGATAATATTTCAAGAATAAGTGCCTTTATCGCTCTCGGAATCATCTTATTATTAAGTTCTTTCACTTTTCAACGACTGAAAAACATCATCAGAAATATGGTTGATAAAAAGGATAAAAGTGAAGAAACTACAGACTGATATTCAAGATAAAAGTTTTTATTCTAAATAAAATGTAAAACAATGTGAGATTTCATTCACATTTTATAAAAAATAACTATATTTATCACGTTTTTAACAGTTACATATTCTGATTATGAAAAAATTACTCTATTCTTTTTTAATACTATCCTCTGCTACTTTATTTGCACAGCAAAAAAATCCTGCTGTAAAGTTTGCTGTTGCTGACAATGCTATCGGAACGGTAGAATTGTTCAATGCAAGAAAGAATGTATTGCAGGTTTCAAAAGTATACAATACGCCTGCAAGCCTGCCCCAAAGTTTAAAAAAATACAGTTCTGTTTTTACAAAAGGAGTGACAGAATACAAGTTCAAAAACGGGGAAAATATATTGGACAGAATGGCATTATCCAACATGAATGCCCAATATAACCTTCCGGCTGACACCCCTGTATTTATTGAAGGTTATGAATTTACAGATACCAGCACAATGATCTACCCTGAGATCAAAAAAAGAGCAGAAACAAAAGATTACAACGGTAAGAAAACATTATTTATTTACACTACCGAATAATTGAATACTATAAAAAAGGATGCTGAAATACGGCATCCTTTTTATTTTAATATTTATTGTTCCATTTTTTTTTGAGCTCTTCGTAAATCTTCTTTTCCGTAGAATTTTTA
Source organism: Chryseobacterium sp. (assembly GCA_030146295.1). Taxonomy (GTDB): domain Bacteria; phylum Bacteroidota; class Bacteroidia; order Flavobacteriales; family Weeksellaceae; genus Chryseobacterium. The sequence continues at coordinate 7,019 of JASLCD010000109.1, read as the reverse complement.
CCGGGTTCATACAATTTCACATTCCGTATTTCCTCCGGGAGGAAATCCTGCTCTACAAAATTTCCTTCATAAGAATGAGCGTACTTATATTCTTTGCCATAGTCCAGATCTTTCATCAGTTTGGTAGGAGCATTTCTCAAATGAAGAGGCACAGGCAGATTTCCGGTTTGCTTCACCAAAGCCAGCGCTTCGTTAATAGCCATATAAGCAGAATTACTTTTAGGAGAAACGGCAAGATATACGGCTGTTTCACTTAAGATAATCCTGGCTTCAGGATTCCCAATCACATTGATGGCCTGAAAACAATTATTAGCAATCACCAACGCATTAGGATTAGCCAGCCCTACATCTTCAGCAGCCAAAATAAGCATTCTACGGGCAATAAACTTAATGTCTTCACCTCCGGCAATCATCCTTGCCAGCCAATACACTGCTCCGTTGGGATCACCTCCCCGCATAGATTTGATGAAGGCTGAAATAATATCATAATGCTGTTCTCCGTTTTTATCATACAGAGCCATTGTCTCCTGAAGTACTTCAAGAACATCAGTATTAATGATCTCTGTAGTAGTGGAATTTTTGTATTGATTCAAAACCAATTCTACAGAATTGATCAACTTTCTGGCATCACCACCCGAATATTGAATGAAAGCTTCCTTTTCAAGGATTTTAAAATCAGTTCCTTCATCTTTATTGTATTTTTCAGACGCAATATCAATCAGTTCTTCAAGTTTTTCATAGCTCAAAGCTTTTAAAATATAGACCTGACTTCTTGAAAGCAATGCTGAAACTACCTCAAAACTTGGATTTTCTGTAGTTGCTCCTATCAAAACAATCCAGCCTTTTTCTACTGCATGCAGCAAAGAATCCTGTTGAGATTTGTTGAACCGGTGAATCTCATCAATAAATAAGATAGGTGATTTCCCTGAAAACAGATTCTGTTTTTTGGCATCATCAATGACATCACGAACATCTTTTACCCCGGAAGAAACAGCAGAAAGTTTATAAAACTTCCTTCCTGACTGTTCTGAAATAATTTCAGCCAATGTTGTTTTCCCGGTTCCGGGAGGCCCCCACAGAATCAGCGAATTCAGGGTATTATTTTCAATCATTTTTCTGATTGTTCCTTTATCGCCGGTAAGGTGCTCCTGCCCTAATACATCGTTCAGGGTTTTGGGTCTTAATTTTTCAGCTAATGGAATATTTTGATTCAAAGTAATTCTATTTTTTTAAGATCAATGTTCCGGAATTCTGATCTCCGAAACTTATAACAAAATTAAACTAATTTTCATTTTTTTACCCTATTTTTGCATTGTTTTGAAACTTACATTCAATAAAATCATTACATTTCCGCTGGTAATTTTGATAAAATTTTACCAATGGTTCATCTCGCCCTTACTTCCCAAAAATTGCCGCTACGAACCTACCTGTTCTCATTATATGATTGAGTCACTTCGGGTGCATGGTATGTTTAAAGGATTTTGGCTGGGATTTAAAAGAATCTTAAGATGTCATCCCTGGGGAGGAAGCGGTTACGATCCTGTACCCCCCAAGCATAAATGTCAATAATCAAACTATTAAATCAATAGAAAAATGAATACTATTTTTTTCAGAATTTACCTTGTGCTGTTTGCGTTCACCACGCAACTCTTTTTTGCACAGGAATACCCTGGAGGTTTATCTGACGGAACTTTAGATATCAACGGAAACAATGTTCCCGTAAAAATCTACTCTACCACAGAAATGGGAGACCTGACTGCTTTTCCGGATAGGGAATCGAATAAGAGCTACTCTTTTGTAGTGATCCTTAACGAATCCAATTTTGAGCCTGCTTATTACAATTACGGAGCTTCAGCTTTAGCAAAATTCAAGGATTCAAAGTATCAGTTTTTGGATAAAAACTTTAAGCTCATTGATACTCCTGTCACTAAAGACAATATTACAGCTTTCAAATATGCGGTAAAGACCGTGAAACCTATCGCAGCGTCTGATAAAGTAGAACTTAAAACGCCGTTTAAAATATGGGATCCTTCAAAAGGTCTTCATATCGGATCATTTACGCTTCACTTTTATAGTCTGATGTTTGTATTTGCATTTGGTTTCGGATATGTATTAATGACCAGAATCTTTAAGATCGACAACGTTAATCAAAAATACCTGGAACCTCTTTTTACCTGGACATTGATCGGTACTATTCTGGGAGCAAGATTAGGACATGTTATTTTCTATCAGCCGGAATTATTCAAAGAAGACTTCTGGAGTGTATTTCTACCGATCAGCACAAAAAATGGTTTTAAATTCACAGGGTTTTCTGGATTGGCCAGCCATGGTGCTACTATTGCTTTGATCTTCACGACTCTTTATTATTCATTTAAAATCATCAGAAAAAATCCGTTCTGGGTGTATGACAGATTAGGTATTGTTGTTGCATTGGGAGGTGCATTTGTAAGAATGGGGAACTTTTTCAATTCTGAAATTATAGGTAAGCCTGCTGATCCAAACTCTCCGTTTGCTTTACTATTCCCACAACAAAGCAGTGAATATGGTCTTACTGTACCCCGTTACCCAAGCCAGTTATTTGAAGCCATAGGGTATGTTCTTCTTTTCGTTTTATTATGGATATTGTACAGAAAAACAGATAAAAAATATCAGCAAGGATGGTTATTCGGTTTGTTCTTTATTATTCTTTGGGCCATCAGATTCTTTGTTGAATTCCTTAAAGAACCGCAAGGTGATGAATTCATCCAGATCGGAGGTCTGAATACAGGCCAGGTACTTTCTATTCCGTTTATGCTTGCAGGGATTGTTATCATGATCGTTTCTAAGAAATTTAAGATTACTCCGGAAGAAAGTGAGAAACCTGAATAAAGTATAGAAAAAGGTAAGAACACTACTGGAATTTTAAAAAAAATCCTGTTTTGAAATAAAAAAGGCCAATCTGGACTATTACAGATTGGCCTTTTTCTTTTAAGCTTATTTTAAAAAGCCATTCAGCTCATTTGCCCGATTACAAACTTCTGGCAACTTTCCTGTTCAGCTCGTCAAAAACACTTCCGAATTCATTAATAACATCCGTAGGAAGCATCGATTCTTTTGAATGCCTTTCCGAAGCAAGATCAGCCGATCTTCCGTGAATCCACACCCCTAAAATACAGTTTTCTTCCTCGGAGTACCCCTGTGCTGAAAGGGACGTCAGAATTCCGGTCAGAATATCTCCGCTCCCTCCTTTTGCAAGACCTGCATTTCCGGTTATATTATAAAATACATTTCCTTCAGGAGTAACAATCTGGGTATGATGATCTTTCAATACAATATAAATTCCATACTCTTTTGCCTTTTCTCTGGCCAGCTCCAGTCTTTTAAAAGAATTTTCCGTACTTCCGAAAAGCCTTTCAAATTCTTTTGGATGGGGCGTAATGATTGATTTTTTGGGGATTAATTTTAAATTTTCCGGGTTTTTTGAAATAATATTCAATGCATCAGCATCCAGAATCAATGGCTGGCTACAGGCTTTCAGGAAGCTCAAAAAGCTCTTCGCTGTATTCTGATCTTCTCCCAGCCCGGGTCCTATACCACAAATAAGGTCTTTACCAATTTCAAAACTGTTGATAAACCGATCTCCTCCTTTTATAAACATGGCTTCAGGGCATGATGTCTGCAATATTTCATATCCGCATTCCGGTGCCAGTGTAAAAACAAGGCCTGCCCCGATTTTTAAGGCTGATTTTGTAGCCAGCACTGCCGCGCCTATCTTCCCATAACTTCCTCCTATAATAGCTGCTTTTCCATAGCTTCCTTTATGGGAAAAATCCTCTCTTGGTATAAATATCGATTCTATCTTCAGATCATCAATCACAGCATATTGTGTCTCAGTTTGATCTGCGTAGTCTTTGCTCAGATCAATATTCAGTACTTCCACTTTCCCGGCATACTTTCCGGTTTCAGGATGAAGAAAAGATCGTTTCCAGCACTGAAAAGTCAATGTATAATCAGCTTTCAGAACAGAGGGGTTATTGTCAAATATCTGATCTGCAGACAACCCGGAAGGAACATCAATAGCGATTTTAATATTTTTTTTGGCATTCAGCTGCTCCACGAGTCCTTTAAACTCTCCTTCCAAGGGTCTTGATAATCCCGTTCCGAAAAGAGCATCTACAATGATTGTTTTGTCATCAAAAGTATAATGCTCACCCACCTCGATTTTTTTGACAGAAATACCTGACAAATCCCGAAGTCTCTTGAGGTTGACGGAAGCATTCTCTGATAATTTCTTCCTGGCATCACTTACAAATACGTCTACGTCAAATCCCTTCAGATAAAGTATTCTTGCCACAGCCAATCCATCACCTCCATTATTTCCGTTACCACAAAATACGGCCAGTTTTTTATGATTTTTACAATGTTCCGAAATCCAGTGGGCCACAGCCATTGAGGCTCTTTCCATCAATTGGATGGATGAAACCGGCTCATGGGAAATCGTAAACTGATCCCAACTGCGTATCTGCTCTGCGGTGAAAATTTTCATAGGTAAATCAAACTTTTAAGCAAATTACAAAAGATTTTTCATTATGATATCACCTCAATAATAAAAATAAAGAGACCTCATGAATGAGATAAAGTATCTGTATAAAGCTAAAATATTCATTAAAATAAATCTTATTAATTTATCATAAAACTCAATGTTTTGGGAATAAAAAACTATAAAAAGTAGTGTTTTTTACATTTTTTAATTATATTTTTGTGTATATACTAATTAAAAAAAATATAAATTATGGGATTTGTAAAAGAATTTAAAGAGTTTGCCTTTAAGGGGAATGTTCTCGATCTTGCTGTCGGTGTGATCATTGGTGCGGCATTTGGTAAAATTGTTTCGTCTTTGGTAGAAGATGTAATCACTCCTCTGATACTGAATCCGGCATTGAAAGCGGCCGGTGCAGAAAATATTGCAAAACTTACATGGAATGGAGTTGCGTATGGAAATTTCCTTTCGGCGGTAATCAGCTTCCTATGTATTGCTATGGTTCTTTTCTGGATCATCAAATTAGCCAATAAAGTCAACAAAAAAGAAGCTCCGGCTCCTGCAGGACCTACAGAGGATCAAAAATTACTGACAGAGATCAGAGATTTGTTGAAAAGCAAAAATATATAATCAGTTATCTGATAACAGATAAAAAAATAAAAGCACCTCCCTCGAGGTGCTTTTGCTATATTATTCCAGATTACTGAATCTGTAAAATACTTGAAATCTGCTCAGCCAGGGAAAGTCCTATTCTGTCCTGTGCTTCAAGAGTAGAAGCTCCCGTGTGAGGGGTAAGAGAGATTTTGGAATGATTAAGGATTTCTTTAGAAGGTGTTGGTTCATTGATGAAAACATCTAATCCTGCAAATCTCACTTTACCGGAATCCAATGCTTGAATCAAAGCAGCTTCATCAATAACCCCTCCTCGGGAACAGTTGACAACAGCGACACCATCTTTCATGATTTCAAACTCTTTCTGACCAATCATATAGCCCTCTTTCTGAGCCGGAACATGCAGCGTAATAAAGTCTGAATGTTTTAAAACCTCCTGCAATGGCTCTGTTTCTATATCAACATTGATAAACTGGTTGTTGTAGAACTTTACTTTGATACTGGCTTTTCCTACATTATTATCAGCAGCAACCACTCTCATCCCAAGTCCTAAGGCGATTCTTGCCACTTCCTGCCCTATTCTTCCCATACCTACAATACCAATAGTCTTTCCTCTCAGTTCGATACCGGCAGCATATGCTTTTTTAAGACCTGAAAAATCAGTATCGCCTACCAAAGGCATTTTTCTGTTGGAATCCTGAAGAAATCTTGCTCCGGAAAATAAATGAGCAAAAACAAGTTCAGCAACTGATTCTGAAGAAGCTGAAGGAGTATTGATCACGTGGATCCCTTTTTCTCTTGCATAGTCTACATCAATATTATCCATACCTACTCCACCTCTGCCAATAATGTCGATAGATGGGCATCCGTCAATAATATCTTTTCTTACCTGCGTAGCACTTCTCACCAGTAGAGTACGTATTTTGTGCTCGTTAATATAATCTACTAAAAATTCCTGCGGAACTTTTGTAGTGATCACTTCAAAGCCTTTTTCTGTCAATGCATCTATTCCAGATTGATCAAGGCCGTCGTTTGCTAAAACTTTCATAAAATATCAAGTATATTAAAAAATGAAAGATTTAAAAATTAAAGGATAGGATCTCACATTTAATCTTTAAATCTTTGAATTATATTTTTATTCGCCGTCTTCTTTGAATACTTCAATGGTCACTTGTTTTTCAACCAAATCCGTAAATCTTCCTTTGTATCTTGTTGCTCTTACCAGGTGATTGTCTATCCAGTGATAGTTTCCCCCTCTTGGTTTTCCGCAAAGTACGCTGTGGTATTTGAAACCATGCTTATCTAGCCAGTCTATGGTAATTTGTTTCAGATTTTCGGTTCTTGAAGTAAAAAAGCAGATCTGATGCCCTTCATCGTACCATCTGTTGACAGTTTCCAATGCATCAGGATAAGGTTCACAGGTAACCATTCTTTCCGGTTCTTCGTTGGGAACGTCATCTGTAATGGTTCCGTCGATATCTATTAAGTAATTTTTTACGCCATCCTTTAGAATAGGACTAATGTGTTCAATGTATTCTAATTCCATTACTAAATATTAAGTAACAAAGTTAGCGTTTTTACAAGTATCAGGCACGTTAATCTTAGTTTAAGTTAAAAATTTACTACAAAAACTATTATTTAAAGAATAATATCAATATTTTATCAATCATTTTCTTGCAAATAGTTAAAATTTTTCGTTTTGAGAATTCTTTTTATGGGGAATATATAAGAACAGAGCCATAAAAACCTTAAAAATGAATTTACAGATTTATCTATGAGCAATCCCTGCTTTCTCAGCCTTCTCAACATTCTTACAAAAAGCATGATGTTTATCTAAAAATTTCCAAAATACATTTATTACTCTTACATTTGTAGGAATGGAAGAATT
>JASLCD010000107.1 GCA_030146295.1 Chryseobacterium sp. | reverse complement strand
AGGTAACATTGTGATGACTTCGGTAGGTGCCGGAATGAACATCAATGCTATCGTTTACAGATTTCCTAAAAAGTAATATTTAAACAATTTAAAATATAAAAGCACAGGGAAGTTATTCTTTGTGCTTTTTTTGATCAGAACATGCAAAAGAATTTTTTAATCATCGCTGGAATCTTCCTGTTTTTGGAAGTTTATATTTATCAGGCTATCAGAACGCTTACTGATAATTCATGGATAAGAATCGGGTATTGGGTACTCTCTTTAGCCGTGTACGGAATTTTCGCTTATGAGGTCACCCACTTCGAGAAATCAGACAGAAGTACGACAAGGGCCCAGATTATGATTTCGTTATTTTTGATTTTCATTCTTCCTAAAATCTTCGTAGTTCTGTTTTTATTAATTGATGATATCTTCAGAACCGGAGGCTATCTGATCGGTCTCACCCAATCTTCGGAAAACTTTTTCCCGGAAAGAAGGAAATTCCTGAGCATTGTAGGTCTGGGAATAGGTGGAGTTCTTTCTGCTCTTTTCATAGACGGGATTACTTTTGGCAAATACCGCCACACTGTAAGAAGGGTAAGGGTGAGATTCAATAATCTTCCGAAAAGCTTCAAGGGATATAAAATCATCCAGATCTCCGATGTTCACAGTGGAAGTTTCTCAGACCCGGGTAAATTACAGCACGCTATTGATCTTATTAACGAACAAAAGCCAGATCTGGTATTATTCACCGGAGATATGGTTAATAACGTTGCGGATGAATTCAAACCATTCATTCCTTTGTTTTCAAAAATTCAGGCGAAAGACGGCAAGTTTGCGGTATTGGGAAATCACGATTACGGAGATTACGTAACCTGGGAGTCACCTGCAGCTAAAAAAGAAAATCTTGACACTTTGATCAGCTATGAAAAGCAAGCCGGTTTTGATATGCTGCGCAATGAAAACAGAGTTATCGAAAAAAACGGAGAAAAACTATATATTCTTGGGGTTGAGAACTGGGGATTAAAACCATTCCCTCAGTTCGGAAAGATTGATGACGCTTTAAAAGGTGTACCGGAATCTGCTACCAAGATCTTAATGAGTCATGACCCTACCCACTTTGATTATGTGGTAAAAAAACATCCTGCAAACATCCATTTAACCCTTTCGGGGCATACACATGGGATGCAGTTTGGACTTGATCTTAAAAATATAAAATGGTCACCGGTGCAGTACCGTTACCCGAAATGGGCAGATTTATATGAAAGCGAAGGAAAACTCCTGTATGTTAACAGAGGATTCGGAGTATTGGGATATCCGGGAAGAGTCGGAGTATTACCGGAAATTACCCTTTTTGAGTTGAGTTAATCGGAGTGCGAGATACAGGCTAATTTTGTTGCGGGTTGTTTTTGTTCCTGATTAATCACAACGTCAAACCCTAAAACCTGCTGCCTAACATCTGCAACCTAACACCTGTCACCTAAAAAATATAATCTTTCATACGGGAAGTAGCCATTTCCCTATCATTGAGAAAAGTAAGGAGGGCATCTAATTTGTCCTCCATTTTTTTACCTGAAAACAGACTTCGGTAAAAAGGAATGTCGAATTGGTATTTTTTGAAATCCGTAAACTGCCATGTATTCAGGTAGACCAAAACAAACTCTTCGTTCTGCAGCGTTTCCAGAACCATATTCTGATAATACTTCATGGGCAGGATCTGAAACACAAAATCATTATAAGGCAATTGACTGTATGGGGAGATGCTTTCAGGAACAATACTCAGCCCATCCTCTTCTGTAATTTCCGTATCTCTTTTGAGTCTTTTGAACGGGAAAAGAATATTGGCATTATCAATATTGGAAACATAATTGAATTCCATCATTTTCAAAATTTCCTGAGAAACTTTTACATCTTTCTGACGAATTCCTCTGATCTGTTTTTCCAACAGATCCTGAACATTCTTTTTGGCATTTTCAATTTCTTCAGGATTGGAGTCTTTATTATAAAAAGCAATTTCATGCCCTTTGGATGAAATTGCTTTTATTAAATTCTGAAGCTTTCCGGTAAGAGAAATCTCTACAAAAAAACTTGATTTGATATCATGAATATCTAAAATTCTAAGAATTGCTCTGGTATTATTTTCTGTGATTTTCAATCGCTCATCATCAGTAATCAGGGAGCCATTTTTTACTCCGGCTTCAATACAGGTGATGTTAAAAGTCAATAATACCATTTAAACTAAAATTTATATAAATTATATAATATATTAAAAATCAGGCGTTAAAAAAGTAATTAATTAAAGTAAAACTTTACATTATTAATCCTTACCCAATTTTACTTTCAGATTCTTGATCATATCTTTTGTCATTTCAGAAATTCCGAAATCATAAGTCAGACCCCAGTCTTTTTTAGCTACTGAATCATCAATAGAAGCCGGCCATGAATCTGCAATTGCCTGTCTGAAATCCGGGTTATAATCGATCGCAAAATCAGGAATTTCTTTTTGGATTTCTGCTGCCAGTTCTTTTGGAGTAAATGACATTCCACCTAAATTATAAGATGAACGAACGGATAAACTTTCTTTCGGAGCGTCCATTAATTTTAGGGTTGCATTGATGGCATCATCCATATACAACATTGGCATTCCTGTATCTTCGGAAATGAAACTTGTATATTTTCCTTCTTCAATTGCCTTGTAGAAAATCTCAACTGCATAATCAGTAGTTCCACCCCCAGCAGGCGTTTTCCAGGAGATCAATCCGGGATATCTGATACTTCTTACATCTACTCCATATTTATCGAAATAGTACTCACACCACTTCTCCCCTGCCATTTTAGAGATCCCATAAACTGTTGTCGGATTCAATACTACATCCTGTCCTACGTCATGCTTTGGAATTCCTTTACCAAATACAGCGATAGAACTTGGCCAGAATATCTTTTTAAGAAGCCCTTCTTTTGCCATTTCACAAAAATGAAGCAGAGGCTCAAGATTCAATTTCCAGGCGAAAATAGGCTGCTTTTCCGATGTCCCGGATAAAAGCGAAGCTAAATGATACACTGTGGTAATCTCGTAATCATGAATCACCTGTCTTACCAATTGGGTATTGGTAACATCCATTCTTTCATAGTGTCCGGCAGAAGTAATTCCTTCCTGCCATCTGTCCAATCCAGAGGCAACAACGTTCTCCGCTCCGTGGATTTCAACAAGTCTGTTCGTCAATTCGGTACCAATTTGTCCCAAGGCACCTGTAATCAGTATTCTTTCCGTATAGGATTCCATTTTTCAGATTTTTTTTAGAATTGTACAAAAGTAAAAAAAACATGTCAACCATAATAAAAAAGGTGGATTTAAAAACATAATCATGGATGGTCATGGGAAATTATTTATGTAATCTGTTGTTTGTGTTGAATATGGAAGTATTTTGTATCCTTTGGGAACTTGATTGCAATTGGGTTGGCCACCGCGATTCAACATCCCTCTTTTGGAAGGGAATCTCTGGTCCTTTAACGAAAAGGAAGAGAATTTCGGCATTCTTTTGTCGTTTTTTGAGCCTTAATTCAATACTTTTGTTATAAGAAAAACAATCATATGAAGAAGATCTTAATTGCATCGATTCTAATAACCAGCCAGTTAAGCTGGGCTCAATTTACAGACATCAATATTGTAAAGGAAGTAAAGGTAAAGAATAAAGGTGTAGTGGTATCTGCACACCCATTGGCCAGTGAGGCAGGGGCAAAGATCCTGAGAATGGGAGGAAATGCCTATGATGCCATTACAGCCACACAATATGCCCTAGCAGTGGTCTATCCACAGGCAGGAAACATTGGGGGCGGTGGATTTTTGGTAGGAGTGAAGAATAATGGTGAAAAATTTACGTTGGACTACAGGGAAACGGCTCCCAAGAAAGCATCAAGGGATATGTATCTTGACAAGAACGGAAAAGCCAATACCGATTTATCCCAAAACGGAAGGCTGGCTGTAGGAATCCCTGGAAGTGTTGCCGGTTTCTTCGCCACGTTGAAATATTGCAAGCTTCCCATGGATAAGATCATCCAGCCTGCCATTGATTTGGCGGAACAGGGATTTGCCATTACAGAGCAAGAGGCTGACATGCTCAACAACAACAAAGAACATTTCAAGAAACATAACAAATCCGCCATTGTCTTCGTAAAGGATGTTCCTTGGAAGGCGGGTGACCTTTTAGTACAAAAAGACTTGGCAGAGACTTTAAGATTGATTCAAAAATTAGGGGCAAAAGGGTTCTATGAAGGAAAGACCGCGGAGCTTTTGATTGCGGAGATGAAGAGAGGAAATGGAATCATCACCCTGGAAGACCTTAAGAACTATAAAGTTGCTGAAAGAAAGGCTCTGGAGTTTGACTATAAGGGAAACAACGTCGTTTCCATA
>JASLCD010000069.1 GCA_030146295.1 Chryseobacterium sp. | reverse complement strand
GTTATTGTATAAATTTGAACGTTCACATCCAGAATATCATCACAATTGTGCTCAAACTGAATATAGGTTTTGTTCGTAAATGGATTTGGCCAGTTCAGAGGACGATTGATTATCAGGTGTTGGTCTGCTTCATCTTTAACTTCAAAATTTAACGTAGCAGATGTAGAATTATTGTTTATGTCCCAAACTTTAAATGTCAATTGGTGTTGCCCAATGGATAAATTCCTGAAAGGATAGGTTACATTTCCTTTTTGGTAGTCGGCAAGAGTTGGATTTAAACATCCGTTTCCTTCTCCGGCAGCATAAAAATCATTTAAAACAACGGTATTGATAATCTGCCCGTCCAGATACGTGGTAATATCGTGACCTACTCCTGATCCTGTGGAGTTGATTCCCGTGTCGTCTGTAAGACAAGCAAGAAGCATAGGGTTCTGGTTGGTAATTCCACCATCCGCAAAGTTGGTGTTATTCATATACAGCTTTACTTTTGGAGGCTGGTTGTCGTTAACCCCGTTAGGATTGATATCTCCTACCTGTACTGCCTGGTTGTTGAAAACATCCGTTGTTTTGTTATCTGCATAGGCTAAAATTCTACCCTGGCCTACTGCATAGTTGATGTCTTTAGGAACATAGAATTCAGCGGTGAATACTCCGTTTACAGCGGTTCCGGCAGCTTTTACAATAGCACTTCCTTCCTCTGTGTAATTTAACACAGGAGAAAGAGTTCCATTGTTATTTAATGTTTTCTTATTTAATCTTTTATCAAAAATATTGATACTGACTTTTCCGTTGAAGTTCGTGTTCAGTGTTCCGTTTGAATTATTGATATGTCCTTTTATCTTCACGAAATCCAGCCCTCTGATCAGTCCCGGAACGGGAGTTTCAATGTTATCAATGGTAAGAAGTCTTTGCGGTCTGCTTAATTTCATAGCAGGATCACCCAGGAAATTTACCTTTAAATGGTTGTTGTTTGGACCCTTTTGTTTTTTTGCTATTAAATGAGCATATCCCAACGAATTAAAATCATCGTTGGTGAGTTTAAATATATTCTGAGTGAATGTATTCGTAAAATCACGTCCGTAATCTACACCAATAGCACGGCTGGAAGTAATCATTGTTGATGCACCTCCCTGTTTCATTTTGATAAACTGTTCTCCTACAGAATTTGTTGCAGGCTCATCCCAAAGTGTAAATTCACAGGTGATGGTAGACACAAAAGGAAATCTGCTGTATACATTAGAGAAGTTGTTGGCATTCTGAACCTCGGTACTTGTTAATACTCTTTCCTGTGCCCAGCCGTTAATTCCTCCGTGTCCGAAATAGAACAGATACAAACTGTTTCCGATAGCATTGGAAATTGCCTGATTTACCTGCGGATATCTTCGTCCTCCCGATGTACTCTGAGCGGTAAAGGCATCCATATATAATTTTTTAACGTTGTATTCCTTCAGTTCAATTTGGTTAGGTTGTTCAAATATACTAACCAGACTGTTGTCCATGACATCGTGGAAAGGACTTCCTCCTTCGTTATTATCATCTACAACAAAGTCAAGTCGCATACGCCAGTCCCCGAAAGGGCTTGACTGCCCCTGAAGAGAGTTGTAGTAAGCCATTGTTTTATTGATCATATTTCCGGCTTCAGTTACATTCGCAGCCGGGATTCTTCCCACAGGCAGATCCGGTAAATTATTTTCAATTAACAATGTAGTCTGTGGCTTGGTCATTACAATATAATCATCCGTTACAAATGAGGATACGTAATCGGAAGACTGCTCACTCTGGTAGCTGGCAACAACGTTTGTATTATTCGGAACCCTGTTTTTATAATCATATGAAGCATCCCCCAGAATAAATACATATTGAAGTCTGCCAAGAGGAGTGTTGAGTTTGCTGACGAAATCCCTTACCGCTGTAAGGTCTTTACTTCCGCTGCCGTATTCCTCATAGATTTTGTTGACGTCTACAATTTCTACCTTATAATTATGAGTGGTCTGATGATAGTTGGCAAGTCTCTGTGCCTGGCCCATCATTTCAGGAACCGTAAGGATCAGGTAATCTACATTTTGCAGAGCAGAAAGATTCTGATTGGAAATTCTTCCTACGAATTGCGGACTGAAAGCCGCATCAGCACGGAAAGCCACAAATTCATTATTGAAATTCTGGTCGGAGGCTGTATAGGCAAAATTGAAAGTGCCGGCTCCGGCTTTATTCACTCTTCGGCTGGCATTGGTAATATCCGTTACATCCCATACCTGTTCTATATTGGCCGCATTGGTGATGCTGAAACCGTAATCCGTATTACTTCCACTTACAATTGAATAATCCCTGAAGTTCATCTGTGAACCATTGAAAGCCAGATTTTCTTTGTACTGAACTTCTACATAGTCAAAATAGAAAGTTCCGTTAGGGTTTTTAGAAATATCAGGATTATAAACCATTGTAATCTGATTTCCGGTAAGGTTGGTAAGTGTTCCGGAATACGTTACAGGGTAGAAGGTATACTGATAAGATGAAGTATCCGTAGGAATTACCTGCAGTGGATGCGGATTTAAATTATTGATCTTAAAATCAATCGTATTCTGCTGTGCATTATACGCAACCACCTGAGTTCTGTATCGTATAACATCACCCGCCTGTATAGGTGAGTTGGTAGTAAGCGTCACTGTTTTTTCATTGCTGAACGGAGTGTCTTCCACCCATGTTCTGCCTACTTTCAACAAGTTTTTCTGATCTTTGTTGATCACCTGATAATTGTCATATCTTGTAATCATCTGCGCAGGAAGGGTTCCGTCAACAGTCGGAACTCTTTTCCCTGAACCTTTGTCAAAGTTGATATAGTAATAAGAAAAATCTTCATATATATTTTTGACATTATTACTTCTTTCACTGAATCGGGTATCCTTTCTTTTAAAACCATTCCCATTGGAAGTATCATAAAGGTTATATCCATCAGGACCCTGAGCATAAAACAGAGCATAATCATTATCGTTCCAAACCCCGTCATCTTCACCTACTACCTGAATGGCATTTTCCTGTAAAGCTCCATATTTTGCATCCTGATTGTATTCAGGAAGCATTATCCCTCCGTTTCCATAAATTCTGAAGTTTTTAGGATTTACAGAACCAGGATTGATTCCGTTATCTTTTAAAAACTGTGAGGTAATTTTGAATATTCCGGACTTGTCTACTTTTATTTTGTAAAAATTACCACTTGACAGAGGGTTGGCTGTGGTTCCTATTTTATTGGCAGTTCCTGTTGCATTTACAAATGAAGAGGCTTCTGAAACATTAAACGAAGATAATCTCTGAACACGGCCCTTTACATTTTTAAATAAAGCAACACTGATGCTGGCATAGCTGTCTCCATCCAAAGTATAATATGAAACATCTGCTACATCATAATCGGGAAG
>JASLCD010000047.1 GCA_030146295.1 Chryseobacterium sp. | reverse complement strand
CCTTTTATGAAGAAGAGCAAGCTTCAATATGAAGCTCCGGAGTTTGATAAAATCAAAAATGAGCACTTCAAACCTGCTTTTGACTATGGCTTAAAACAACATGAAGCTGAAATTGTAAAAATTGCCAACAATCCGGCTGCCCCTACTTTTGAAAATACAATTGTTGCATTGGAAAAAAGTGGTGAAGTACTGAGAAGAGCACAAATTGTATTCTCCAATCTTACAAGTGCGAATACGAACCCTACTCTACAGGCTTTAGATGAAGAATATGCACCTATTTTTGCTGCGCATTCTGATAAATTGTACCTGAATGAAAATCTTTATAAAAGAATAAAATCCATCAAAGAAGACGGTCTTGATTCTGAAAGCAAAAGGCTGGTACAGTTTTATAAGCAAAACTTTGAAATTGCAGGAGCCAATCTTTCTGCTGCAGATAAAGAAAAATTAAAGCAGATTAATCAGGAGATGGCATCCCTTTCTACCCAGTATTCCAACAAATTACTGGAAGCAAGAAAGCAAGGTGGTGTATTCTTCGCAGATGCAAAAGAACTGGACGGACTTTCTGCCGATGAAATTGCAGCGGCAGCAGCAGATGCCAAAACAGCAGGACAGCCTGGAAAATATCTTCTGGCTTTACAAAACACAACCCAGCAGCCTCTTTTGCAAAATCTAAAAAACAGAGCTACCAGAGAAAAGCTATTCAAAGCTTCATGGACGAGAGCTGAAAAAGGAGATGCTAACGATACGAGATCAACAATAGAGCAACTGGCTAAACTGAGATTGAAGAAAGCACAGATCTTAGGAAAGAAAAACTTCGCAGAGTGGAAACTTCAGGACCAGATGGCAAAAACACCCGAAGCAGCTACTAAACTGATGAACCAGATTGCGACTCCTGCTGTGGAAACAGCCAGACGTGAGGCAAAAGATATTCAGGATCTTATTGATCAGCAGAAAGGAGGCTTCAAAGTAGAACCTTGGGACTGGAATTTCTATGCTGAACAGGTAAGAAAAGCAAAGTTTGATCTTGATGAAAGTGAAATAAAGCCATATTTTGAAATCACAACGGTTCTTGAAAAAGGTGTTTTCTTCGCTGCAGAAAAATTCTACGGGCTGACTTTCAAAAAAAGAACAGATCTTCCGGTGTACCATCCGGATGTAGTGACATATGAAGTTTTTGATCATGACGGAAAATCTATTGCAATCTACTACCTGGATTTCTACACAAGAGATTCTAAAAACGGAGGGGCGTGGATGAGTAATTTCGTTGAGCAGTCTTATTTATTAGGAACAAAACCTGTCATCGTTAACTGCTATAATTATCAGAAGCCAGCTCCGGGGAAACCATCACTGATCAGCTATGATGATGTTTCAACAATATTCCATGAATTTGGCCACTCCATTCACGGAATGTTTGCCAGCCAGAAATACCCTTCCCTTTCAGGAACGAATGTACCGAGAGACTTTGTGGAATTCCCGTCTCAGATCAATGAACATTGGGCTTTAGATCCTGTAGTTCTGAAGAACTATGCCGTTCATTATGAAACAAAACAGCCTATTCCGCAGACGTTGGTAGAAAAAATCAAAAAAGCATCTACTTTCAATCAGGGATACATGACTACAGAATTGGTTTCTGCTGCTGAACTGGATATGGATTGGCATACTGTAAGTAATGAAAGCCAGTTTATTCCTGTTTTGGATTTTGAAAAACAGTCTTTAGCCAGCCATGGGTTCAACCTGGCAACAGTTCCGCCAAGGTATCATACTCCTTATTTTGCTCACATCTGGGGAGGTGGATATTCAGCAGGATACTATGCTTATTTATGGTCTGAAACGTTGGATAATGATGCATGGGAATGGATCAGTAAAAATGGTGGATTAACAAGAGAAAATGGTGACCGATTCAGAAAATATATTCTTTCTGTAGGAAATTCTGTGGACCTTAACCAGGCATTCAGAGACTTTACAGGACATGATCCGGATATCAAACCTTTATTGAGAAACAGAGGATTTATTAAATAAATTAATGAGAAGCATTCTTTTAAGAGTGCTTCTTTTTTTATGTTTCGGCTAAAGCCGGTGGATTTTGTTTGTCTATTTTGTAGCGGGCTAAAGCCCGCACCCATTGAATTTGAAATATTTTATAATGACATGGGATCAAAATAGTAAAGCAATAAACCTCATGTAACAATATCTGGTTCTATTGATATTCATTATTTTTGCGTTTCACATTTTAAAATATACTATATGGACTGTCCCTGCTGTTCAGGAAAATCCTACGAAGAATGCTGTAAGCCTTACCATACCGGAGAAAAACATGCTCCCACTGCTGAAGCTCTGATGCGTTCAAGGTTCTCTGCTTTTGCCATCCCGAATGGTGAATATCTGATGGAGACTACTCTTCCGGGAAAAAGAAAATACCACAATAAGAGAGACCTTCAGGAATGGGGAGAAATCAACCAATGGACAAAACTGGAAATTATCCGGACTCCCGCTTTAAACCAGGTAGAGTTTAAAGCTTATTATACAGATCAGGATGGACATCCGCAGCTTCATCATGAGTTTTCTATTTTTCAGAAAATGCATGAACGATGGTATTATGTTTCAGGAGAGTTTTTGGATTAATATGACGACACAGAAATTTATAGCTTTCTGCGATCAGCCATCCGTCAAAATTCTTTAGATTTTCGCGATCCCCCGGAACAGGGGAATGCTAAGTACTCTATATTGATAAATAAAATCCCCACAGATAGTTCTGTGGGGATTTTTATCTTGTATCCAAAGATTGGATTACTATTTTTTAGTGAGCGTCAGTACCGTCAATTCCGTGAGCGTGACCATGTGCCAACTCTTCTTCAGTTGCCGGACGTGTGCTTAAAACTTCTACATCGAAATCTAACACTTTTCCTGCCATTGGGTGGTTAAGATCTGCCACTACAACTTCTGGTGTTACTTCTACTACAAATGCCTGGAAATTATTTCCCTGATTATCAGATAAAGGCAAAATAGCTCCGATAGGTGGCGTTCCTGATTCTTTAAACATCTCAATTGGCAATTGAGCGATAGCGTCAGGCTGTCTTTCACCATAAGCTTCTTCAGGCTGAATCACAAAAGCGGCTTTATCACCAGCTTTTAAGCCTAAGATATTTTGTTCAAACTTTGGAATCATCATTCCTACACCATACAAAAATGTAAGTGGATTTTCTGCTGTTGTTTCTTCTACAAGAACTTTAGTTCCGTCCGCTTCGATAGTGTGAAGGATGTAACGTACAGCTACAACGTGATTGTTTTCAATTGTCATATTTTTTCTTTTTTTCCGTGATTTTGTTTCACGATATAATACTACAAATATACTATTTTTGAAATGATTGTCCAGAGAACAAAAAATCAAATGAAAAATCTGAAACCAAGATCTTGCTTTCTATTTTCTACCCTTGGTCTCGTCCCGTTTTTTCTGTCTCAGCACAAAAAGATACAGACTTTCAACTTTTGTTCTTGCCCAGGGCGTTTTTCGTAAAAACTTCAGAGAAGAGCTTATGCTCGGATTATCTGTAAAGCATTTTATATTGATCTGCTCACCTAACCCTTCGAAGCCCTGATAGTATTCTACCAATTCTTCGAGGATAGCATCAAGCCTTTTTCCGTGTAGAGGATCTTTGGACTGTTGTTCCATTATTTATCTTTATTTTTTTGAATCTTGACTATCCTTATTTTCTGAGTTCTTATTTTTCTCTAATTGATAATTGGCTATCTTTCTAAAGTTTTCAGTTTTCATTACGACCGCCTTATTAGACTTATTGTTCCATATGCTTGCATATTTCTTAGAAACTGTGGTATAGGTTTCCCATCCTGTAAGACTTTGATACAGCATCAATGTGCAAATATCTGTAGGAGTAATCTGCTGCCAGTTCTCCAAAACATGAGAATGAATTCCACTTGCATCAGCACCCTTATCCGTACTATTTATTTCATGAACAATTATTCCTTTATGTAATTTTTCAACATTTTTTATTTCGTCATTATTAAAAGTCAGCAAATAGTCATTACCAAAGATAACTATATTATCTACAGAAGCTCCGGTTAAAATATATACTTTTTTAGCATCATTTTTAATGATTGGTACCAGATTAAAATTTGTTTTATTATAATGCTTGAAAATGGTATCATTTTTTACTCTGGCAAGAGCTTTTTGTCTGATCATAAAATAATCCTGTTCAACAGAAGTGAAATCCCTTTCAGACAAATCAATTTTTGCATTAGCAGGGTTATAATTAGTGGGAAAAGAAACTGTAGCCACTACTTTATTCTGCTTGGAGAAGAAAATACACTTAGGAACATCGTCTATATAGGAAAAATATCCTCCTACATTTTCCATATTCTTATAATTTTCCTTTACTATATCAGTACCATACCAACTGGCCATTTCACTACGATATAATGCAATACCTTCGTCTGTCACTTCCTTTGATAACTTTTCAAGATCTTGAGCGCTCATACATAGACCTATCAGAGTAAATAATAATGTTAAAAAAAATTTCACGAATAGTAATTTTCATCAAAAATACTAATAAAAAAAGTCTATCAGAAAAAGATTTATTCTGTTCATGGTTTGAATAATCAATATATATTTCAGCCTTCCCTTTTTGTTTCTTATTTTTGAAGAGGCTATTTTTTATCCATAAAAATGATCCGTTACAAACAAATATGAGCAAAAATAACGAAGCAAACAGAAAAAAAAATAAAAAGAAAATTGATCAGAAAAAACGGAAAATACAAAATGCAGAAACCGAAAGGAAAGCACGTTTAAAACAAATTCTGGGAGATTTCAAAGTAAAAGAATCTGATAATCAACTATAATTCTGTTCATTACAAATCCTATTTACTTTAAATAACAATACACTTTTTATGAAAATTCTGCATACCGCCGACTGGCATTTGGGAAAACGCCTGGACCGCTTTTCACGTATGGAAGAGCAAATCCTGGTGATGGAAGAGATTATAGGCATTGCTGATGAAGAGCAGGCTGATCTTATTCTTGTTGCCGGTGATCTTTTTGATAATTTTAATCCGGGTGTGGAAGCCGTTGAGCTTTTTTACAAAACCCTGAAGCGTTTATCCCGGAATGGAAAACGTCCCGTGATCGCAATTGCG
The DNA here is from genome assembly GCA_030146295.1 of Chryseobacterium sp. Lineage (GTDB taxonomy): Bacteria > Bacteroidota > Bacteroidia > Flavobacteriales > Weeksellaceae > Chryseobacterium. The sequence continues at coordinate 13,545 of JASLCD010000047.1, read as the reverse complement.
GGAAATCATGACTCTCCCAATCTAATCAATGCTCCGGATCCTTTGGCTCGTGAATGCGGCATTATTTTAATAGGTCATCCTAAAGCTGAGATCGCGCCTTTTGGGACAGAACATTTTAAAATTTCAAATTCTGAAGCAGGTTTTATAGAGTTGAATATAGGGGAAATAGATTTTCCTGTCAGAATACTTCATACTCCTTATGCGAATGAGATCCGTTTAAAAGAATATTTCGGAGAAAATAAAGAAGAAGAAATCAACAAAGTACTTTCACAAACATGGAAAGATCTTGCAGATCAGTTTTGTGATGATTCCGGGATTAATCTTCTGACGGCCCATTTGTATATGAATAAAAGAGGTGCTGAAATTCTCGAAGAGCCTGAAGGGGAAAAACCTATTAAAATCGGAAATGCAGATCTTATTTTTTCTGACAGTATTCCCGAACAGATTCAATATACGGCTTTGGGTCACCTTCATGGTTTTCAGAACATCGGAACGAAAGAAAAGCCCGTTATTTACTCATCTTCTCCCCTGTGCTATAGCTTCAGTGAAGCAGGACAGACAAAGTATGTGTCAATTATTGATGCAGAGCCGGGAAAAACAGTCACTTATGAAAAAAAGGCCTTGAAAAAAGGAAGATCTTTAGTCAGAAAAACATTTACCTCCGTAGAAGATACGGTTCAGTGGCTGAGTGAAAATCCCAATACATTTATAGAGCTTACGCTGGAGAGTGAAACTTTTTTAACGGCTGATGAAAGAAGATTGATTTATCAGTCCCATACCGGAATTGTTCACCTTATTCCAAAAGTAAAAAATAAGGAATTAGCCGAAGAGCAAAGCAAGGATATCAATTTAAGCCAGGATATCGATATATTATTTAAAGATTATTTTAAATCTAAAAACGGTGGGCAGGAAGCCAATGAAGAACTGATGAATTTGTTTAACGAAATTTTAAATGCATAAGCCATGATCCCTGTTCAATTAACTATCGAAGGGCTTTACTCCTATCAGGAACGCCAAACCATTGATTTCAGAAACCTTACTGAAGCCGGATTGTTTGGTATTTTCGGTGCCGTAGGTTCCGGAAAATCATCTGTTCTTGAAGCCATTTCTTTTGCTTTATATGGAGAAACGGAGCGCCTGAATATGCGTGACAAAAGGGCTTACAACATGATGAATTTAAAATCAAACAGTTCTTATATAGAATTTGATTTTGTGAATTATGAGAATAAACTCTTCCGTGCAACCCGTGATTTTAAGAGAAATTCAAAGAAATTCGAAGAGGTAAAGCCTAATGCGGTTACTTTCTATGAAAATAATAATGGCAAATGGGTCCCTTTGGATCACTCGAACGCAGAGTCTATCATCGGTTTGAGCTATTCCAATTTTAAGAGAACCATCATTATTCCTCAGGGGCAGTTCAAAGAATTTCTGGAATTGGGTGCTGCTGAAAGAACCAATATGATGAAGGAAATCTTTACTCTTCAGAAGTATGATCTTCAGAACAATGTTTCCACTCTTAATAGTAAGAACAGATCTGAACTGGATCAGCTTGAGGGGCAGCTTAAAGGTTTTGAGGAAATCAACGAAGAAAAGATCCTCATTCAGAAAGAACAGCTGGCGGAGGAACAGAAAAAACTCGCGGAATCCAATGAAAATCTGGAAAAATTTTCACAGACTTACCAACAGCTGAAAAACTTAAAAAGTGATTTTGAAAGTTTACAGCAGAATAAAGAAAAATTCAGCAAACTTTCTGTAGAGAAACCCCGGATGGATGCTCTGGAAGCACAGGCAGAATTGTATGACCGCATCTTCAGGCTTTTCAATCCGCTGATCATTGAGAAAAATAAACTTTCAAAAGAAATCAGTGATAAAAGTAACGAGAGAGAACAGCAAATAAAAGTATGGCAGGAAACGGAAAAGGCTTTTACAGTTATCAGGGAACAGCTTTCCACACTTGAGCCGCAGTTTAAAGGCCTGGAGCAATCAAGGATTCAGGAAAATGATATGAACCTCATCATTCAGATCCTGAAGTTTTCTGAAGAGATTAAAATTCTGAATGAAAGAACTCAAAAGGGTTCCGAGAAGGTAAAAGAAGTAGATATCAACAGAGAGAAAATTCAAAAGAAGATTGATGATCTTTCTGTACAGATTAAAACCTTAAAGGAACAAAAATTTGATTCGGCTCTGCTTTCTGAAGTAGGAAACTGGTTTATTCAAGAAAAGAATTTAAAAAAATCACAGCAGGAACAGACTGAAAAGATTGAGAAACATCAAAAACAGATCGGTGAAATTGCCGAAGAATTGAAACCTTTTGATTATCACGAAAATTATAAAGAAGATAGTAAAAAAAGGAAAGAAACTTTAGAAACAAAGAAAAAAGAACTTTCCCAGAAACTGGATCATCTTAAAATCCAAAAAGAACTTTCCCGTTTTGCCAGTGAGCTTCACGACGGTGAAAACTGTCCTCTCTGTGGGTCTAAAGAACATCCGCATATTGTGGAATTTCATGATGTCAATACAGAACTGCTCGAAATTCAGGAGAGCATTGCAACTCTGGAGCAGGAAGTAAACAGCCTTCAAAAACAGGAATCTGACATTGAGAAAATTCTGGACCGCAAAAAAATATTTGAAGACCAGCTTTTTTCGGAACAGAAAACAGTACTCCAGATTCAGAAGGACAGGGAAAATCATCTGCTGAATTTCACATGGAAACAATTTGCTCCTGATCAGGAAGCAGAATTTGAAAAAAAACGTTCCGACTCATTTGCTTTAGAAAAAAAGATGGAAGAGACAGAGCAAGATATTGCCCTGGAAAGAGAATCTTTGGAAAAAGAAAGCAAAATACTGGAAAAATACAAAAGTGCTCTGGAAGCCTTCAGAATCGAAGAAGTCTCCAAACAGGAACAGATCAATATCAGCCGTTCCGGGCTTAAAATCCTGAACTGGAATCTGTATGCTGAAAAAGCAATCAATGAGGTCGAAGAAGCTTATCAAAAGCTGGTTCAATCCAATAAAGAAACAGAAGAAAACTATCAAAAGGCGGTAGAACAGGAAAAGATACTTTCTCCCAAACTCGCCGAACAAAAAGCTATTGTCAGCCAGTCTGAAAAACAGATTGCAGAACTTGAGAAAGAAATTTCCGAAAATCAAGAGGCTATTACCAAAGCGCTGGAGGATCAAAACTTTACTGAGTTCAGAGAGGTTGAAAACACCCTGCTTCAGGAAGTCAATGTTCAGCTTGTAAGAACTCAAATCCAGAATTTCAGGGTTGAGCTTGAATCTTTAAAGAAATTCATCGGAGAACTGGAATTAAAACTGAAAGGACTTTCCTTCGATAACGAGCAGTTTTCTCTTGCTGAGCAGCAATTCAATGAAGCGCAAAGCCAACATAAACAGATCAGCGATTCTGTGGTTACGAAGACTGCGGAAATAGATCGTCTGCAAAAAGAATTTTTGAAAAAAGAAGAGCTTCTGAAAGAATGGGCAAAACTTCAGAAACGTTCAGAAAATTTAAAGATTATGATGAACCTCTTTAAAGGGGCAGGGTTTGTACAATATGTTTCATCTATTTATCTGAAACAGCTCTGTGACCATGCCAATATACGTTTTCACAGGATGACAAGAAACCAGCTGAGCCTTCAGCTTAATGAAAATAATGATTTTGAGATCATCGATTACCTCAACGAAGGAAAAAGCAGAAGTGTAAAAACACTTTCGGGGGGACAGGCGTTTCAGGTATCGCTGAGTCTGGCACTGGCACTGGCAGAAAGTGTTCAGGCCAATGCACAGGCCGATAAAAATTTCTTCTTTATTGATGAAGGATTTGGAACCCAGGATACGGAATCTGTCAATATTGTCTTTGAGACCCTTACCAACCTGATGAAAGAAAACAGGATTGTAGGGATTATTTCGCACGTCGAAGAACTGAAGGAGAAGATTCCAACGGCTCTCAATATCATCAAAGATGAAGAAAGAGGAAGTCTGATTGAAATTGTATAAACATCATGCTAAAGCCTAATCATGGGCTATAAAGCGATACATTTACCGATAAAAGAACACCTGAGATTTTGATTTTAATCTTGGGTGTATTTTTTTATAGGTCATTTCAGTACATTTGGATTAAGAAAAAGAACTCTATTTTAAATCATTATACTGCGTGAAAAAAATTGGGCAACATATTATCCTTATTCTGTTACTCTTAACGATTCCGATTGTTTCTTCTCCTGATTTTGACGGAACGTTATCTGTTTTCAAGGTTTCCCCGTTTCAGAGAGAATTTATCCGTTTTGTACTGGTGGTTATCTTTTTCTATCTCAATCTCAATGTTTTTCTGCCCCGGCTTTACAGCAAAAAAAAATATATTTTTTTCAGTATCTGTCTTCTGATCTGTTTCGGACTTATGGTTTTTGTTCCTGATTATCTTACAGCAGAAAACAGAATTACCAGCCAGCATTTTCCCGCGCAGATGCAGCCACCTCCCATGAACCCCAATGGAAATATGCCGCCGCCAATGGATGGAAGGTTTCCCCGCGAAAACTTTCACAGAAATAATGTTTCTTATGGACAGATGATCTTTTCATCTCTTCTTCCCTTTCTCTTTTCATTTTTATCATCTCTTTTCATCTTTAAAAATATTGAGAAAAAGGAACTGGAGCGCTCCAAAGCCAAAGCAGAATTATTAAGCTTAAAATATCAGTTGCAGCCCCATTTTCTGTTCAATACCCTCAATTCGATTTACTCGCTCGCTTTGCTGAAATCTGATGATACCCCCAACGGAATTCTGAAACTCTCCAATGTCATGCGCTATGTCGTACAGGAAAGCAGCAAAGAACTGGTAAAGCTCAGCAAAGAAATTGAATATGTAAAAGATTATATAGCCCTTCAGCTGATGAGAACAGACAGCAGCCTTGATTTTTCCTATACAGAAATCGGGGAAACAAAAAACCTGCAGATCGCTCCGTTTATTTTGGTAAACTTTATTGAAAATGCTTTTAAATACGGCTTTAACGCCGAAAAAAACTCAAAAATATCCGTTAAGATAATTATTCAGGGAGACACCTTACATTTTAATGTTTTTAATAATATTGTGAACCGTAATATCACGGATGAAGAAAGTTTAAAAGTCGGATTGAAAAATACCCTTGAACATTTGCAGCAGGTCTATCCCGGCAAACATTCACTGAACATGCTGAATGACGGAAAGACTTTTGAAGTTGATTTAAAAATTAATGTACTGTAAACTTATGATAAAAGCTATCGCTCTTGATGATGAAATTCTCGCCTTAAAAATTATTGAGAATTATGCCGGAAAAATTGAAAACCTCTCTCTTGAAAAGGTCTTCAATACTCAAAGTGATGCGCAGAAACACCTTAATAAATTCCCTGTTGACCTTATCTTTCTGGATATAGAAATGCCCTCCAAAAACGGTATGGATTTTTATAAAAGCATCTCCCAGAACACCAAAGTCATCTTTACTACCGCTTACTCGGAGTACGCTGTGGATGCATTCAGCATCAATGCAGTCGATTATCTCTTAAAGCCCTTTTCTTTCGAAAGATTCAAAGCAGCCGTCGAAAAAGTGAAAACCAATGCTGATACTGATGATATAAAATACCTTTCTATACGTGCCGATTACAAGCTTCATAAGATCAATTTCAACAACATCCTTCTGATTGAGGGGCTGGATGATTATATCCAGATTCATTTGACCGATCATTCGACTATTACAGCACGTTCTTCCATGAAAAATATTCTGGAAAAGTTATCAGAAAAGGATTTTGTAAGAGTTCACCGCTCTTATATCGTTCCCGTACAAAACATCAAAACCATTGTCAACCGCAATATTCACATCGGAGATTTCATCATTCCTATCGGAGAAACTTATAAAGATCTTGTGATGAAAATCGTGAACAAGTAACTGTTTTTTCCTGATCAGGAGCTTTTTCCCGCTTTCCGCTACAATCTTTTTTTCAAAAAGGATTTCTGCTGCAATCGGGGCTAGGATATTTGACCTTTCTATTACGATTCCACATTGAATAAGCTGTGATATCTATCTCATCGCTGTCAGCAATATTCTTAACAATTCTTAAAAAATACTCATTAACCGACACATTTTATTCGTTTACCTCATAAATTTTCCTGCATCACTTTTTGAAAATACTTTTGGGATAAGAAAAGGCGGAAAGCCCGGAGAATCCATCTTCCTGCTTTCAGTCCTCAAGTATCATCTTAAAACCCTGTATTATGAAAACAATGAATAGAAAAGGCTTTCTGAAAAGTCTGGGATTAGCAGGGGTAACTGCCGTTGCCGCTCCTCTTTTAATCCATTGCGGAAATGACGACGATATCGCAGACTCATCTTCCGGCACTTCCACGGGATCCGGTTCTACAGGATGCTCTGTCACGAACACAGAAACAGAAGGTCCTTTTCCTACAAAATCACCGTCTACTCTGGTGCAGAGTAATATTGTGAGCGACAGAACGGGAGTTCCTTTCTCAATAACCATTACTGTTCAGAATGTGAATGCCGGTTGTGCCATCCTTCAGGGTGCCCTTGTAGACATCTGGCATTGTGATAAAGATGGAAATTACTCCGAATACGGAGGAACAGGAATGCAGTCTGCCAATTATACCTCCGTTCATTTTTTAAGAGGAAGACAAACTACGGATGCAAACGGCCAGGTAAATTTCACCTCCATATTCCCAGGCTGGTACAATGGAAGAGCCACCCATATCCATGTTCATATTTATAACTCTGCAGGACAGTCTTTACTGGTTACCCAGATTGCATTTCCTGAAGGAAGTGACAGTGCAGTAGTGCAGGTAGCGGCGAGCTCTGGCTACAAAGGAATGACAGGATATACCTATAATGCGAATGATAACGTATTCAGTGACGGCACATCTAACGAAATGTCCAGTATTTCCGGAAGCGTAAGCGGAGGTTTTGCATTGGCTCATACCATAAAAGTCCCGGCATAGCCCCGGAAGAATTTGTTTATTATTAGTGTTTTTACCTTCCACAAAGCACAGGTCCTGATCCTGTATCAAAGTGAATGATTCGTAACTTATCCTTAAAAGCAATGTACTGATCTGTGCCGAGTGGAAATATTAAATCATACCGATATGTTAGTTCAAACCCCCTCAAAAATTTTCAAAAGTGATTTCAGAATCTGGCAGGAAAATGAAAAAAGTACCATTTCAGAAATTCTCTGGAACGAGAAGAACACCCTTGCTTTGCTTAGTGTAAAGGAAGTTGTACTGGACATTGAAGGAGAACTGAGGCTCAGTTTTAATGAAGAAAGAACATTGCTTATACTTCCTTTGTACGGAGAGATTATCATCACTGATTTCTATGAAACGATTTCAGCAGGAATATCCCTTACCGTGAATACTCAGGCAGGAAAAGATATTGTCATCAAAAATCTGGTGTACCATGACCGGTCCGATCTTTTAATTTTTGAATTTAAAAAAGAAAAAAGCACTCAGAATTATTCTAAAAACGAGTTGGATTTTACCTTGAGAAACAATGCTTTCAAAATCTCAAAAGCTTTACAACAGCCCAATTTCATAGGGCTTTACAATGGTCGTGCTGAAGGATATTATGCATTAAGGGATTCTGAAAAATCTATTTTCGGAATGGTTATCAACGGGGCATTTGAATTTCAGAACAGGCTGATGGAAAACCGGGATGCAATTCTGCTTTGGGAGCTTGAAGAATTGGAATTTGAGGCATTAAGTGAAGATGCTTTGGTCCTTTTTATGGAAGTTTAAAACTATAAATACCTATTATTATGGACAGAAAATTATTTTTGAAAAATGGTTTGGGTCTGGCAGGAATTGCAGCCATCGCACCGATACTGTTAAAAGCTGAAAATATGCTTGAAAACACGCCTGAATCATTACCAGAAAACAAAAATCCGTTAACATGTTCGGTAACCAATTCGGAAACAGCCGGACCTTTTCCCACGATAACACCTGCCAATTATGTAAGAACCAATATTGTGGGTGACAGAACCGGAGTGGCTTTTACCATGAATATTTATATCATGAACACCAACAACAGCTGCGCGGCTTATCAGGGGGTGCTGGTAGATGTATGGCATTGTGACAAAGATGGTAACTACTCGCAATATGGAGGAACAGGAATGCAGCCTGCCAATTATACAGCCTATAATTTCCTGAGAGGAAGACAGACCACAGACGCGGCCGGGCTGGTAACATTTACCAGTATTTTTCCGGGTTGGTATAACGGAAGAGCAACTCATATCCATGTTCACGTTTATAAAGCTGACGGAACTTCTCTCCTGGTCACCCAGATTGCTTTTCCTGAAGGAAATACAAATACCAATGCTGTGTACAACGTTAATGTAAACGGATCCTCCTACGGATATACCAAAGGAATGAACGGATATACCTACAATGCTACTGATAATGTTTTTTCAGACGGGACAAGCAATGAAATGTCCACGGTGACAGGATCTCTTTCGGGAGGGTATGTATTAACCCACACAATCTATGTTGCAGGATCGGTTTTAGCGACTCACGAAGTTTCAGAAAATACTTTTAAAGTGGAACAGAACTACCCTAACCCTTTCCGTGACGAAACAGTCTTTCCAATCACCTTGAAAACCTCGTCTCTGGTAAGCATAGAACTGTATGATCTATCAGGAAGAAGAGTGGCAAAAGTAATTGATCAGCAAAGACTTTCTGCCGGTTTGCAAAAAATAACCATGTCCCGCAACCAACTGAAATCTGGAATGTATATGGCCAAAATTTATATTGAAAACTACAATGGAAACTTTCATGAGACCATGAAAATTCTGGTGAAATAAAACTGTCATCATCAAAAATAGTCTGCCATTCAAAAATGATTTTAAACGATGAAAAAAATAAAGCTTGCCTTCCGTATTGTGATTGATCAAAGTTCTGAAATGATTTGGGATCGTTATGTTTTTGATGATACCTATTTCGAATATAAGATTCAGCATCAGGTTTTTGATGAGAAAGAAAATCCTGTGAAAAATTATTGGGAGCTGCTTCAGAAAAATCCGAATGCCCGGCAAATCCCTTTTTTGTTAAGTGGTGCCGCCAGCAATTATGTTTCTCAACTGGGAGGAGTCATCAGAAGTATTCCCGACGTTTTGGGAAATACCTTCTTCCCGTTTGATCATTTTAAGCTGGACCTGGTTTCTTCTCACCTTGAAGATCCTTCCAAACATAAAGTAGGGCTCACCTTTTATTCTCCGGAACTTTTACTCATTGATATTATAGACAACAAGTATCTGCTCAGCCAGGATGGGAGTAAGGAAACCGGATGGGAGACATATATGCTCCCATTCCATCCACAGGTTGCCATAGCCTATTATCAGGAAATATAATTTTTGTGACTCCATAAAAAACCGCTGTTGGAAATTCCAACAGCGGTTTTTATTTTATAAGTCTTTAATGACGGGTTTTACTTCTTTTCCGAATAGTTCGATAGATTTCATCATCACATCATGAGCAGGATCTCCCACGTCCATATGACCAATAAATCTGGTAATTCCGAAAATCTCTTTCATATATGCAATTTTATCTGCTACCTCTGCCGGACTTCCGATAAATAATGCTCCTTCTTTGCTTCTTCCTCCATCATACTGCATTTTGGTGTAAGGAGCCCATCCTCTGGAAGCTCCTATCCTATCCATCTGAGATTTATAATTGTGGAAATAGCCATCTACTACTTTTTGATCATCGCTCACAAAAGTATGGGAATGAACAGCTATCTGCATTTTCGAAACATCATGTCCCGCTTTCTGGTATTCCTGTTTATAAAATTCTATCAGATTTCTAAACTGAACCGGCATTCCTCCAATGATGGCAACCACCAAAGGCATTCCAAGCTGAGCTGCACTTAAAACAGACTGCGGAGTTCCTCCTACAGCCCTCCAGATTGAAAGTTTGCCGTCATTTTTTGCTCTTGGATACACCGTTTGATTCTGCATCGGAGCACGAAGCTTCCCAGACCAGCTTACATTTTCTTCAGTATTGATTTTCAGCAATAATTCTAATTTTTCGTCAAATAATTGTTCATAATCATTCAATGAATAACCATAGAGCGGAAATGATTCAATGAAACTTCCACGTCCCACGAATATCTCTGCTCTTCCGTCTGAAATCAAATCCAGTGTTGAAAAGTCTTCATATACTTTTACCGGCTCCGAAGAACTCAAAACAGTAACTCCGCTGGCCAGTTTTATGTTTTTTGTGATACTTGCCGCTGCTGCCAGTACTATTTCGGGAGAAGAAACAGCGTAATCCGGACGGTGGTGTTCTCCCATGGCAAATACATCAATTCCCACCTCATCCATCAATTTCACCTGATCCAATATTTCACGGATCTTAATTCCTGCATCTCTATATTTTCCGGTTGACTGATCAAAGGCCAGATCACCGAACATTCCTATTCCTAATTCCATATTGTTGATTTTAGTAATACAAAATTAGCACTATGAAAAATCAAAAACATTGATGTTTGGTAAGATCGGAGGTGCTTTTGAAAATGTATATTTTTTTGTTGGAAAAAGACCTCAATTTTGGAAAACGCGAAGGTGAAGATGAGTTCTTAAAGTATTAGAGCTGAACAATTTTATTGCAAATCAAATCCTTGTGTTTTAAAGTATCCTCTTTTCAATAAACTCTGGGTCTTTTTAGCGAAACAAAAAATCCAGCCTAAAACTAGACTGGATTGTAGTATTATTTCTTCAGATATAAATCAAAATAATCTGTGATTTTCTGCATCAGGTGTACTCTGTCTTTTCCGATCACATTATGCGGATGTCCCGGATAGGTAAAGTAATCAAGCTGAACTCCGTTATCAACAGCAGACTTGATGAACTTTATAGAATGCTGCCATACGACAACATCATCCTGCGCTCCGTGAATCATCAGTAATTTTCCTTTCAGATTCTGAACTTTATCCAGCAGGTTAGCTGTCGCATATCCCTGTGGATTTTCCTGTGGTGTATCCATATATCTTTCACCATACATGATTTCATACATGCTCCAGTCGATTACAGGTCCACCGGCTACCCCTACTTTGAATACATCCGGCTTACGAAGCATGAAGCTTGTTGTCATGAATCCTCCGAAGCTCCATCCATGAATTCCCATTTTGTCTCCATCTACATAGGGAAGAGATTTTAAGTACTCTACTCCTTTCATCTGATCGTTCATTTCCGTTGTTCCCAGATTTCTGAATACCGCCTGCTCAAACTTCAATCCACGGTTAGAAGAACCTCTTCCGTCCATTGTGAAAATAATATATCCATTCTGGGCCATATATTCGTACCAAAGGTTTCCTGAAGCCGGGAAACTGTTTGTGATCAGCTGTAAGTGAGGTCCGTTATACAGATACACAATCGTGGGATATTTCTTATTCGGATCAAAATTCGTTGGAAGAATGATTTTTCCATACAATGGAGTTCCGTCATCTGCCTTTAATTCAATATTTTTGATTTCCGGTCTCTGATAATTCTTTAATGGATTTTCAGAGGTAAGAATAGTCGTGGTCTTTAAATTCGCTGTATTGATAATGTTGGCTACTCGTGGTGAGTTTGCATTACTGTAAGCATCATACAGGTAATTTCCATCGCTGCTTAACGTACCGATATGCATACCTTCTGCGCTGTCCAGCCTCTGCATCTTGAAGTTGGTCCAGTTGATTCTGTAAAGATGTCTTTCTAAAGGAGTTTCTTTAGTAGAAGTAAAATAGATTTCTTTTTTCTTTTCGTTGAATCCTAAAATATCCGTTACCAGCCAGTCTCCTTTTGTAATCTGTGCAACCAGTCCTTTTTCCAGACTGTAATGAAACAGGTGATTGTAGCCTGTTCTCTGGCTCTGCCAGATAAAGTCTGTATTGGAGTTCGGGAAGAAAGTAAGCGGATGCTGAGGTTCTACATATTTGCTGTCTGTTTCTTCAAAAAGCGTTTTTACCAGTTCTCCGGTTGCAGCATCATACTGATTCATTTTCATATGATTCTGACCTCTGTTCAGAACTGCTACGAAGATATATTTGGAATCCGGGCTCCAGGTAACTGCTGTAAGATACTGATCTTTTTCCCCCTCAATGTTTAAGAATGTTGTGGATTGATTTTTAATATTGAAAACCCCTAATGTCACCTGGTGAGAAGTCTGACCAGCCATTGGGTATTTGATATTATGATTAACTGCAGGTGTTACAGACCAGTCGATAATCGGGTAATCCGCTACCATGCTCTGATCCATTTTATAGAATGCTACACGCTCAGAGTTCGGCGCAGGAAAAATACCGGTATCAATTCCGAATTCATTTCTGTGAACAGCCTGCCCGCTGATGATATTTTCGTTGGCTTCGTTAGTTACCGCTATCGTCTTCCCGTTCTTGTTTACAAATAAGTTATTCTTTGCTGTGAAGGCAAAAGTCTGACCGTCGCCAAACATTTTTATATTGGCTGCATCCTGATCTATGGTAACTGTGTTTTTTACTTTCCAATCACTTCCTGACTTTTCAATCCACGACATTTTACCACTGGTAGTAAAATAACCATTAGAATTCCCAGAAAATTTGATTGTCGGAACAGCTTTCAGCTGATCACTGGAAAGATTTCTGTTCAGTTGGTTCAATGAGATAAGAGTATCCTGTTTGTTGGTTTTCAAATCTGTGATCAGATATCTGCCTTTTACTGCCTGGATGTATGATTTTCCGTCTGCAGCCCATGAAAATTGGGAAATATTTTTCACGGCAAGGTTTGTTCTCATCCCATTTACAGCCTCCGCCATCGTAAACTTCTGGGTCTGGGCAAATGCTGAACTGCCTACAACCAGCATCAATAAAGAAAATTTATGTAATTTCATTGTATAAAATTGAATGCACCAAAAATAAGAAATAAAAACCATCCGTTAAGAAATGTTAAATTAAAACATTCATAAAATGGAATTCATGTATTGAAAGAAATTATTTCATAACTTAATAGTATAATTTTAAATATTGAAAATAAAATAAGTCAATGCTGAATTATGAATCTCTCTGCCTGTCCATATTTACTTTTGGCAAGCTACAGACGTTCACTATTTATTTGCAAAGCCTCATTGACTATTATATTGATAAAATTGATCAATTTAAATGTAAACTGTATTTCTTATCCTATATCAATGATTTGTATAGGTAGTCTATCCTAAATTTGCATCATTAATAACAAACAAAAAATACAAAATACAATGGCAACAAAATGGATTTTAGACCCAACGCATAGTGAAATTACTTTCAAAGTAAAACACATGATGATCTCTAATGTAAAAGGAAGTTTCAGAAACTTCACTGCTGAAATTGAATCTGAAGATGAATTTTTTGCGAATGCAAAAACAACAGCTACCATCCAGACAGATTCTGTATTCACGAATAACACTGACAGAGATAACCACCTAAAGTCTGCCGAGTTCTTCAATGCTGAAGTACACCCTACTATTACTTTCGAATCTCAGAAAATGAACGATCAGGTGGTTGGAAATCTTACCATCAACGGAAT